>CAVKEL010000119.1:820-8816 GCA_963655445.1 Acutalibacteraceae bacterium
ATTCTATCTATATTTTCTACGAGCATTTTCACTCTTGACTTTACGAGCTAAATTTTTCTTGAGATAGAATTCTCTTTTACGACATTCTTGGATTGTGCCGGCTTTATTAACATTACGTTTAAATCTACGTAAAGCTTCATCTAAACTTTCGCCATCTCTAACTACTACTTTTAACATATCTTTTCACCTCCAATCCGTTTGCTCAAATAATATACATTATTTTAATTTCAAATAAAAGATTATTTTACTAAATTTTTACCATGGGAAGCGCCAATTCTATTAGCGCCAGCATCTACCATAGCTTTTAATTCTTCAGGAGTTCTTACACCACCAGCAGCTTTAACACCCATATCTGGCCCAACAGTTTTTCTCATTAATGCAACATCTTTAATGGTTGCTCCATGTGTAGAAAATCCAGTTGAAGTCTTAACAAAATCAGCTTTGGCTTCTTTACAAAGCTTACATGCTCTTTCAATTTCTTCATCATTTAACAAGCAGCATTCTAAAATTACTTTTAAAATATGTCCACCGCAAGCTTCTTTAATAGCTTTAACTTCATTTTTAACATAATCATCTTTATGATCTTTTAATTTTGAAATATTAATAACCATGTCAACTTCATCAGCACCCTTATTTATTGCATCTTTTGCCTCAAAAACTTTACTTTCTGTAGTCATTGAGCCAAGAGGAAAACCAATAACGGTACAAACCTTTACTTCACTCCCTTTTAAAAGATTTTTAGATAATTCTATATAATCTGGATTAACACAAACTGAAGCTGCTCCAATTTCTTTAGCTTCATTGCATAAAAAAATAATATCCGCTTCAACAGCATCAGCGTGTAAATTAGTATCGTCAATTAAGTTAGCGTAATTCATAACAATTTCCTCTTCTTAATAATAAAAATAAGCCAAAAAAGGCTTATTATTTACTTTCAGAATCTTTTGCTTTAACAACTTGTTTGCCATCATAATAACCGCAATGTGGGCAAACTGTATGAGATTTAATCATTTGTCCACAGTTTGAGCAAACACTTAAACCAGAAACACTTAATTTATAATGACTTCTTCTCATTCTTTTTGTAGTTTTACTTGTTCTTCTAAATGGTACTGCCATAATCAATCTCCTTTTAACTTTAATAATTATAAAGAATAATTATCTATATTCTATATTTTTTTGATAATATATAAAAAACAATAAAAAAGTGTGATAGAATCGATACTTTAAATTTTGACATTGTAAAAATTAAGCTTTATATTTAATCTTTTTTATTTGACCAGTTAAAACTTCTTTTGATGGATAATATGTTTCTAAATAATTAGATGAATGTCCATGATATGCTTTCTTATTTTCATCATAACTTTCGAATAAGAATTCAATTTCTTTGTTGTTAAATTGTTCTTCGTACTCTTTTCTCATACTATCAGAAAGCGAAATTAATCTAAGCACACGTGATTTTTTGTCGACTGGATCAACTTTTGGATAAATCTTCTCAGCTACTGTACCTTTTCTTTCACTGAATGGAAATACATGAATCTTAGAAAATTGAATTTCAGAGCAAAATTTATATGTTTCTTCAAAATTCTCTTCCGTTTCGGTTGGGAATCCAACAATCACATCAGTTGTAATAGCTATATCAGGTCTAACCTCTCTAATTCTTTTTATTTTTTCTTTAAAACTATCGAGATTATATTTTCTATGCATCTTTTCTAATATTGAAACAGATCCTGATTGTAATGGAATATGCAAGTGATTAGCAATATTCTGGTAGTTTTCTAGTAGTTTAATAAAGTGATCGTCAATTTGTGATTCTTCTATTGATGAGATTCTCAAACGATATAAATCGGGATTAGATTTCAAAATATCTTCAAGTAAATCACTAAAGGTAATTTTATTTTCGAAATCTAAACCATAACTGCACATATCAATTCCAGTTAAAACAATTTCTTTATATCCATTTTTAATTAATTCCTTAATTTCAAATAAAATTTCTTCTTCTTTTCTGCTTCTAGATCTTCCTCTAATATAAGGAATCAAACAATAAGTGCAAAAATTATCGCATCCATCCTGTATTTTTACATAAGCTCTAGTGTTATACAAAAACTTTTGAATAGATAAAGATTCATAAGTTTTAACTTTTTTAAGGTCTTCCTTTGCAACTATTTGCTTATGGTTTTTAATATATTCTTCAATATAATCGCAAACTTTATTTCTATCAGAAGTTCCCAAAACTATTGAACAGTTCAATTTATTTGAATAATATTCAAATTCATTTTGAACATCACAGCCCATAACAACGACAATCGAATCTTTATTAAGTACCTTATAATGCCTGATCATTTTTCTTGATTTAGAAGCGCTTGTTTCAGTAACGCTGCATGTATTTATAATGACTATATCAGGTATATCTCCATCTTTACAATGTTCGAATCCACGATTTACTAATTCATTTGCTATGCACTCAACTTCATAACTATTAACTTTGCATCCTAAAAAATCTATTGTAAATGTCATAACTTTTTCTCCTTACAAATCTTCCTAAAAGTTTTATAGGAGATGAATTCGTTTTTATATAAAAGATAAATAAAATCATTTAAATTCCCATCGAAATAAGCTTGGATAAGAGGCTTAATTCTTTCTACTATATGAGAATAATTTGGTTTTTTAATTTTTTTATCGAATAAATAAATTGTGTTGTCTAGACTTCCTTGTCTATTAATTATGAAAATAACATTGAAGTCAAAATGGTAAAATGCCACCGCAGTTTCGCATTCTAAAATTCTTACAAGTTTAGTTGAAAGAAAATCAAAAATATCTACACCATAGGTAGTAAATGGATCGGTTAAAAAAGCATTATAGTTATCAGCTAAATTGATATATGGCTCCTGGCTCATTTTTTCATTATTTATTGAGTATATTGCGTTTGTATTTAAATTAAAAAAAGGAATATAAACTTTAATATTTCTAACCTTCATATATGGTAAATCAAGGATTCTATCGTTAATTTCTTGTTTGATATCGTCAATATTTTTCTCGTTTGATAAAAAATATTCATCTTCAATAATTTTATCTAGTTCTTTTTTATTCTTGATTCCCCAAATAACAATATTTGCGCAAATTATATCAAAAACATCACTATCTTCCGCATAATCATCAAAATAAGAATTTTCATTTAATTCAAATTTATTTGCGTTATAAAATTTATATTCTTCACTATGAGTTATTTTTTTCTTATTACATTCTTTTTCTAAAATCTTAAATATTTTCATAATTTTGCTTCCATAAAAAACGATAATAAACTTAAAGCATAAAAGCAACTAGTTTCACTTCTTAAAATTCTGTTCCCTAAACTTATAGATTTATAGCCGCATTTTATTGCATATTCGACTTCTTCTAAAGAAAACCCACCTTCCGAACCAATTAAAATATTGATTGTCTTTTTGTCAATATCTTTAAAATCATCGTATAAACTTGATAATTCTTCGTTACTATTTTCATAAGCAATAAATGATTTTTCGGCACAATATTTATTGATATCTTTATAATCAATAATATCTGTTAGTTTCACCAATTCAACTCTTTTACATTGCTCACTAGCTTCTTTAATAATTTTGTTAAATCTTGATAATTTCTTTTCTTGATCTTTCGCTTCGATTTTTCTCACACATCTTGAAGAATTAACTAAAACAATTTCTTTAACACCTAATTCAACTGCTTTTTGGATTACTAAATCAAGTTTTTCCCCTTTAGGTAAACAATATAACAATCGAATATATCCGCTTAGTTCAGGACTATTTGTAATTTTGTCAGTTATCTTAAAAGAAAATGGATTAAACGAAATAATCTCAGTAATAAAAGCTTCATTATCGATGACAACTTGAAATTTATCACCCGCCTTCATCCTCATTACTTTTTGAATATGAAAAATATCATTTTCATTCAAAATGATATTTTCATTAATTTTCTTAGCAAAATAACGTTGCATTATTTTAAAAATGCTCCATTAGAATCTTTTTTATTTTTAAGCGTAAAAAAGATTATTCCTATAATAAACCAAACACCAAAAACAATGATTAAAGGCAATAAAAACAAAAATGTTCCAGAAACAACAATCTTTGTGAAATAAAATATTAAAAGCAAAGAAATATAACAAACAGCGTTAATAATTAATCTAATAATAAATCTATTTCTAAACCCTAAATAAAGTTCATCAATTCCAAAAACTCCAAATAGCATGCAAAGAATTGCATTCATGACTTTTTTCTTAGGCTTGAAATTAACTCTTGCTTCATCTGTTGGGTTAACAGTATTTATCGCTTCGGTTATATCAGTAGTTTGCGGATTTGCAGAGTCAATCGGATATTTCCCACCGCAATATGGGCACATTTCTTTATCAAACTTTGTAATGGATTGACCACAATATTTACATTTTGGCATAAAAAACTTCCTACGTAAATATTACTACAAGATAGAATATAAAAGTAGCGATTTTAAATTATTTTTTAAATGCTTTCTTAAATTTATCAAACCAAGAATCTTTACCCTTGCTTGCTTCTTTAAAAGCTTGCAAGGCTGCTTTTTGCTCTTTATTTAATTCAGTTGGTGTTTTAACGTTTAAATGAACAAATTGATCGCCATAACCGCTTCCTCTAACATTTTTAACACCTTTGCTCTTAATTTTGAAAACTTGATTTGGTTGAGTTCCGGCAGGAATTTTCATTTCAACATCTCCATAAATTGTAGGTACAGTGATAACAGTTCCTAAGCATACATCAACAAAATCAATAGGTATAGTAAGGTGGATATCATCTCCATCACGCTCAAAATTTTGATGTGGAGCTACAACAACTTCAAGGTATAAATCACCATTTGGTCCACCATTTAAGCCTCTACCACCTTTACCTGCTATTCTAATTTGTTGACCATTATTAATACCTTGAGGTATCTTAACTTCAATGGTTTTCTTAACTTTGTTATACCCTTTTCCGCCACAATGTGAACAAGATTCTTTAATAATTTTCCCTGTTCCATGACATCTTGGACATGCAGCTTGTGATTGCATCATACCAAAAATAGTTCTTTGTTGCGTAATAACAACACCACGCCCATTACAATCAGGACATGTTTCAAAAGCAGTTCCATCTTTTGCACCAGTCCCATGACAATGTTCACATGGCTCATCATAAGAAATAGGTAAATTAACAGTAGTCCCTAGACAAGCATCCATAAATGAAATCTTAATTCTCATCAATGAATCATCACCACGGCTTCTACCATTTCCTTGAGATCTAGCACGACTTCTAGTTCCACCAAACCCAAACATTTGACTTAAAATATCGTTTAAATCAGTAAAATCTCCAGAATTAAAGTTAAATCCTTCAAATCCACTACCTGCAAATGGATTTGCACCACCAGCAGTTTGATCAAATGCAGCACTACCAAATCTATCATATGTTTTACGTTTTTGTGGATCACTTAAAACACTATAAGCTTCACTACATTCTTTAAATTTTTCTGCATCACCAGTTTCTTTGTTATCTGGATGATATTTATGAGCTAATTTTCTATATGCAGACTTAATTTCATCGTCAGTTGCAGTTTTTTGCACACCTAATACTTCATAATAATCTCTTTTTTCTGCCAT
This sequence comes from Acutalibacteraceae bacterium, assembly GCA_963655445.1. GTDB lineage: Bacteria > Bacillota_I > Bacilli_A > RFN20 > CAG-826 > Onthovivens. Next base: position 6,465 of record CAVKEL010000119.1, read on the forward strand.
AAAAAAACCTCCTTTATATAAAGACTAAAGGGAAGTAAAATGCTTCCCTTTATACCAATTTTCTACTAAATAACTACTTTTTATCTGTGAAGTCAGCATCAACTACATCATCATCTTTCTTTGAAGAGTCTGCTGAATTTCCAGCACTTGAAGAAGCATTATCATTAAATGATTGACCTTGTGCACCTGCAGCACCTCCAGCATTAGCTTGAGCTTGTTGCATATATGCAGCTGCTTTTTCTAAATCATCAATTTTACTCTTTAAAGTATTCATATCATTATTATCTAAAGCAGTCTTTAATTCATCTCTTAATTTTTGAGTTTCTTCTTTTTGTTTTGGATCGATTGAATCGCCTTTTTCTCTTAAAGCTTGATCAATTGAATTAATGTAGCCTTCGGCTTTATTCTTTAATTCAACTTCTTCTTTTCTCTTAGTATCAGCTTCTTTATTTGCTTCGGCTTCTCTCATCATACGATCAATTTCTTCTTTACTTAAACCATTGCTGCCACTAATTGTAATTTCTTGTTCTTTTTGACTATCTAAATCTTTAGCACTTACTTTAACAATACCATTAACATCAATATTAAATGTAACTTCGATACGTGGAGTCCCTCTTGGTGCTGGTTTAATACCAGTAAGTTGGAAATGACCTAATAATTTGTTATCATGAGCCATTTGTCTTTCACCTTGGTAAACCATGATGTCGACAGCTGGTTGATTATCTTCAGCAGTTGAGAAAATTTGTGATTTAGTTGTTGGTATCGTAGTATTCCTTGGGATTAATGGGGTCATAATTCCGCCCATAGTTTCAATACCAAGAGTTAATGGAGTAACATCAAGAAGAATAACATCTTTAACATCTCCGCTTAAAATACCACCTTGGAATGAAGCACCAATGGAAACAGCTTCATCTGGGTTAACACTTAAATTAAGGTTTTTACCACTAATTTGTTTAACAAGGTTTTGAACAGCTGGCATACGAATTGAACCACCAATCATTAAAACTTCATTAACTTTATCCCAACTTAATTTTGCATCACTAATTGCTTTTTCAAGTGGAACTTTACATCTATCAAGTAAATGTCTTGTCATATCTTCGAAATTAGCTCTTGTTAAAGTTGTTTCAAAACTAATAGGACCATTTGCTCCCATACCAATGAATGGTAATGAAATTGTTGTTTCTAAACTACTTGAAAGTTCAATCTTGGCTTTTTCAGCAGCATCTTTATATCTTTGTAAAGCCATCTTATCTGAAATATCTTGGCCAGTTTGTTGTTGAATTTGAGCACGAATCCAACCAGCAACAACATTATCCCAATCATCACCACCAAGTTTGTTATCTCCTGCAGTAGCAACAACTTCAAATGTTCCATCGCCAATATCAAGAACACTAACATCAAGTGTTCCACCACCTAAATCAAAAACAACAATCTTTTCAGCTTTATCTTTACCTAAACCATATGCTAAAGCAGCGGCTGTTGGTTCATTAATAATACGAACAACATCTAAACCTGCGATTGCACCAGCATCTTTTGTTGCTTGTCTTTGTGCATCGTTAAAATATGCAGGACATGTAATAACAGCTTTTTTAACTGGGTGGCCAATATTCTTTTCAGCATAATCTTTCATATAAGCAAGAACTTTTGCACTAATTTCTTGAGGAGTAAAATCCTTGTTAATGCAATTAATATGCACTTTCTCGCTTGATCCCATTTTACGTTTAATTGATGATACAGTATCTGGGTTAGTTAATGCTTGACGTTTTGCAGCATTACCAACGATTACTTCACCATTTGCTTTAAAACCAACGACTGATGGAGTAGTATTTGTTCCCTCTGGATTTGGAATAACTTTTACCTTTCCATCTTCTTGTAAATAACTAACAACTGAGTTAGTTGTTCCTAAATCAATACCTAAAATTACTTCTTTTGCCATAAAATTTATCCTCCTAAAATTTATTTAACTTCTACGTTTACTTCTTTATTTTCATCATCTTTTTTATCTTCCTTGCAAGGTTTTTTAGTAACAACAACCATCGCAGGTCTGATAAGGTGTTCATAAAGTTTATAACCTTTTAAATTAACTTTCTTAACGATGTTTTCTTCGCCATCATCTTCAACAGTATCAACTGCATGCATAGTACTTTCGTCGAATTTATCACCAATTTTTGGTTCAATCTCGACAATTCCTTCATCAGTTAAGATATTAACTAATTGTTTATAAACATATTGAAATCCAACAAGATAATTTTTAACAACTTCATTTGCTGCTTCTTGTTTAAATGCCATATCGAAGGCATCTAATACTTGAAGCAAGTTTTGAGCAAATCCTTCAACTCGATACTTCAAAGC
>CAVKEL010000119.1:8826-10508 GCA_963655445.1 Acutalibacteraceae bacterium
CTTCAAAGCCTCCCTTTGATCTTTTTCCATTGATTTTCTTAAATTTGCCATATCGGCATAAGCTTTGTAATATTCGTTTTTCCAATGTTCAAGATCAGCTTTTAATTTGGTGATTTCATCTTCTTGCTTACTAAGTTTCTCTTTATAAACTTTTTTTAAATCTATGTTAGAAGATTCTTTCGCCTCTTCCTTAACTTTTTCTTCTTTATCCATTTTTATCGTTATCCTCCTGAATGACAATGTCAGTGTTTGATAAATGGCTCATAAGTTCTTTTACAACATAATCTAATGCGTTAAGAACTTTGCCATAATCCATTCGCTTTGGACCAACAATTGCAATTTTCCCTAGTTCTTTGCCAGTTTCTGGAATTTTTATTTCCTTACTAATAATTGCAAGATTATCATAAGATTTAATGTTACTGTTTGATTTTTCATCAATGGTTCCATTCTCTTCATGATTTTGCAACATTTCAACGAGGTTTTCTGGTTTTGAGAATAAATCAAATATCTTCTTTAATTCTTCAGGATTATCCTTGAATTCAGGTTGACTTAATAAATTATTCTCTCCATAAAATTCACTTCTTTCAGCAGCGAACTCGAAAAACGCTTTCGCAATTGAATTAAAGATATAGGTATAATCATTAATATAATCTTTTAACAAAGGTTTTATTGATTCAAGTTTATCTGTTAACTCGCTTATATAAGTGCCAGTAATTCTGTCATTTATAAGTTTTATAGATTTAGCCAAGTCATCAAGATTTACGCTCTTATCAAATATAAATGTCTTATTTTCAACATAACCTCTATCAGTAACAAATATCGCTGTAGCGCTAGTTTTACTAATTGGAATCAATTGAACACTAATTAATCTTTCCTTATTTGAGTTTGGCCCCAAATAAACACTAACAAGATTAGTCATGTTCGATAAAACCTTGCAAGATTCGCCTAAAACATCTTCGACAGATTTCGTATTATCAAAAACGACTTTCAATTCGTTTTTAAGCTTAGAATCAACAGAATTTGATTTTAAATTGTTAACATAATACTTATAACCTAAAGTTGATGGGACTCTACCGCTACTAGTATGTGTTTTTTCTATTAAACCATCATTTTCTAAAGAAGCCATTTCATTTCTAACTGTTGCACTACTATATGGGAGATCATATTTATTAATTAAATAATTACTTCCAACAGGTGTAGCGGTTTTAATAAAATCTTCTACTATAAGCTTAAGAATATAATCTTTTCTTGGTAAACTCATATCTATACCTTTCTAGCACTCTAATCATCCAAGCGCTAACTATATTATAAAAAGAAAATTAGCACTGTCAAGCCTTAATTGCTAAAAATTTAAAATATTTAAAAGTATCGATTTAATCGTTATTTTCTGACTGAAAAAGTCTCAACAAAACAAGATCTAAGACCAATAATCCACTATCTGTGCAAGCAAAACGCCCGTTTTCAATTTTAACTTGTTTATTTGATACCATAAGTTCAATTTCTTTTTTGTATTTTTTAACAAAATCAATACCAAAAATTTCCTTATATTCAGATAGTTCAAAACCATCTGCTAATCTTAGATTAGTAATAAAATAGTATTCTTCTAGTTGTTTTATAGTTATTACTTCTTTTTCAATATTGTTAATTCCCTTATTATATTCGGTTAAATTACGGGTGTTTAT
>CAVKEL010000120.1:0-5765 GCA_963655445.1 Acutalibacteraceae bacterium
AGACAAAGTACAATGGTCTTAAAATGGATGAAGATGAACTTGATAAGGAAAGCGTAGATGATCAAGTTAAATTAGCTGAAATAGAAAAAGAAAAAGAAGCATTATCTAAAGAGATTGCGGTTGCAAAAGTTGATTATATTTTAGCTAAAAAGAAAGCTGATAAGAAAATTGAAATCAGAAAGAGAAGAGAAACATCTCTTTATGAAATTAGAGATAACTATTTAAAACTTGATGGCAAAGTAAAACTAGAAGAACTTATCTCAACTACATCTTTAAAACACGATTATTTAGTTAAGAAAAGAGACATCTATGTTAGACCTGAGTTTAAAGAGATGATCGATAAATTAACTAAATTCGATAATTCTCGTGGAGATTTATATAAAAAATACATTAATGATGTTCAAAAATTAAAAGAATTCATTGGTGGTGTTGATGTTAAAGAAGATGAGAAAAAAGCAGCCGAAGATAAAGTCATGGTTATCAAAAATGATTTCAAAGCTCATATTCAAAAAGTCGAACAAGATAAAGCCGAACTTATTCAAAATATTAAAACTTATTTTGAAGAAGAAAATAAGAAAATCGATGATGAATATCTTGAGAAAAAGAAAGATAAGGCGATTAAAGAAAAAGATAAAGCTGAAGCAAAACGTGTTTTACCATCAGAATTTGCTAAAGTTAAACTTCAAAACAAGAAGATTCGAAAAGAAGAATATGAAAAATTCAAAGCACAATTTGGAAATACTAAATATAGTGCTTATAAAGAATCTATTAAAATGCTTGAATTAGTCGGTGTTAATTCACCAGAGAAAAGAATGAAACAATATCCATATGAATTCTCTGGAGGTATGTTGCAAAGAGTCATGATTGCAATGGCTTTATTAACAAATCCTGATTTGCTTATCGCTGATGAACCTACAACAGCTCTTGATGTTACAATCCAAGCTCAAATTCTTGAATTAATAAAGAGCATTCAAGAAAAGTTAGGAATGGGTGTACTTATAATCACCCATGACTTAGGCGTTGTTGCTCAGATTTGTGACAGAGTTAATGTCATGTACGCTGGTAAAATTGTTGAACAAGGAAATGTCAGAGATATTTTCTATAATCCAAAACATGAATATACAAAAGGTTTACTTGGTTCAATGCCTGGTAAAGATGCTGAAAAAGGTAAAAAACTTAATCCTATTAAAGGTTCTCCTGTTGATGTATTTGCTTTACCAAAAGGATGTTCATTCGCTCCTAGATGTGATAAATGCATGGAAATTTGTTTGAAGAAATATCCATTAATGAAAGATTATGGAGAAGGTCATAAAGCTTGTTGTTTTAGTAGTTATTATGATCTTTTAGAAAAAGGAGAAATCAAAGAAGATGAATTTGTTGACTATATGAATCGATCATCTGAGACGGTAAATCCTTTAACTAAGAAAGAAGAAAAAGCTAAAAAAGCAGCCGAAAAAAAGATTAAAAAGGAGGAAAGTAAAGATGGCAAGTAAAGAAAAAGAAGACATCATTCTTGAAGTTAATCATTTAAAAATGTACTTTCCTACACAAGTTTCGCTTTTTAAAAGTCAACCTTTAAAAGCTGTTGATGACGTCTCTTTTAAAGTTAAAAGAGGTGAAACGCTTGGTATAGTTGGAGAATCTGGATGTGGAAAGACAACTTTAGGTAGAACGATTCTCTATTTATATCAACCAACTGAAGGTGAAATTATCTTTAATGGTAAAAAGATAGAAAAGAAAAAAGATGTCGATGAATTGCATTTAAAAGCACAAATGGTTTTCCAAGATCCATATTCTTCATTAGATCCTAGAATGACTGTTGAAGATATTATTGGCGAACCTATTGATGCTCATAAAAAAGAGTTTTTAGAGAATTATTCTGGGGAAGGAACTTTTAAAGAAAAAAGACATAAACGTATTGTTGAACTTATGCAAACTGTAGGTTTATCAAGTGAACATGCAACACGTTATCCTCACGAATTCTCAGGAGGTCAAAGACAAAGAATTGGAATCGCAAGAGCGCTTGCTCTTAATCCAGAATTGATTGTTTGTGATGAACCAGTTTCTGCTCTTGATGTTTCAATTCAAGCACAAGTGTTAAATACGTTCTCCGAACTTCAAAAGAAGTTAGGCCTCACTTATTTATTTGTTGCTCACAACTTATTAGTTGTTAAGCATATATCTGACCGTATTGCTGTTATGTATTTAGGTCATATGGTTGAATTAGCTGATAGCAAAACATTGTTTGAGGAACCTTTGCATCCATACACAATGTCATTATTATCTGCTATTCCAGTCCCTGATCCAGATGAAGCTAGATCAAACAAGCATATAACGTTGGCCGGAGAAATTCCAAGCCCACTTAATGTCCCAAGTGGATGCCCATTTAGAACACGTTGTCCTTATGCAAAAGAGGAATGCGCTTCTGAAAAAGGTAAACCAACTCTTAAAGAAATAAAACCTGGTCATTTCGTGGCTTGTTTACATCCTCTTTTAAAAGAAGATGAGAAAAAGAGATAAAATTGAAAGGAAAAACAAAAAATGAAAAAGAAAATTGTAATGTTGACATTGTTGTCAACTATTGGTTGTTTAGGACTTGCTTCATGTGGTGGAAGCAGTGCTAGTAATGACGGTGCTTTTACAGTTTGTATTGCTTCAGCACCAGCAACAATCGATCCAGCATTAAACACAACTGTTGATGGTGGTACTTATGATGTACATTTATTCGAAGGACTTTATAAATGGTCATATTCAGGAGAATATCCAAATGGCTCAATCTCACTTGAACCAGGACTTGCAAAGGAAGCTCCAACAAAAGTTGCTAACGCAGATGGAACAGTTACTTACACTTATACAATCAGGGATGATGCTAAGTGGAGCAATGGTGAAGATTTAACTGCCGCTGATATTGTTAGATCATGGAAGAGAGCTGTTTCTTCAGATCTTGCTGCTGACTATGCTTATTTATTTGAAGCAATTGTTGGTGGAGAAGCTGCTGAAGGTGAAGCTGATGGTGCTTCTTTAAGCGTTAAAGCTACCGGAACAAAAACATTATCAGTTGATTTAGTTGTTGATATTTCTTATTGGAATGAATTAACTGCTTTCCCAGCATTTATGCCAGTCTATACCAATGTTGATAATGCAGGTGAATGGTGTACTCCAAGCAAAATTGATAGCTTTGTTTGTAATGGACCAATGAAAATTAAAGCATTCGATGATACAAAAATCGAATTAGTTCCAAACGAAGAATATACTGGTTCTTCAGTTGTTAAAGCAAAAGATATCACATTTGCTTTCTCAGATGATGATGACGCTATGTTAAATTCTTATAAATCAGGTAGCTATTCATTTATTGATTCAGTACCAAATGAACAAATCGATCAAATTAAGAGCACTTATAAAGATGAATATTTCAATGTTGGTCAACTTGGTACATATTATGTTTGCTGGAACGTTAATGATGAACAATTAACTGGATGCAAACAATTAGATAGTGAAGAAAAACGTGCACAATTCAGAACTGCTATTTCACAACTTATTAATAGACAATATCTTATCGATACTGTTGCTAAAGGTGGACAAGCTCCTGCTACTGGTTTCGTTTCTTCAGGTTTACTTGAACCAGATGGTAAAACAGAATATGTTGCAAAGAATGGTGCAAATCATGATGGAAGCGGATATTGTGCAACTACCGATTCAGAAGCTAGTAAGGCTGTTGAAACACTTAAAGCATTAGGATTCACTTATGACGAAAGTTCACAAAAATTCACAGACATCCCAACTTTAAAATATTTATACAATACTGGTAGCGGACACGCTGCAATTGCTGAATATTTACAAGGTCAATTTGCTAAATATGGCATTAGCATGTCATTAGATAGTCAAGAATGGGCTGTCTTCCTTACTGAACGTAAAGCTGGTAACTATTCTGTTGCAAGAAATGGCTGGTTATGCGATTACAACGATCCAATTTCAATGTTAGATATGTGGATTACAAATTCTGGTAATAATGATGTCCAATTTGGTAAAGGTGATCATAAAGATTATAAAGGCTACACCGTTGATGTTAATGGTGATGGAGTTGTTTCAGATAATGAAAAGAACTTAAGTTGGGCAGATTCATATGATGCACTTATTTCAAACATCAAGAAAGAAAGTGATGCTGAAAAGAGATTCACAATGATGCACAATGCTGAAACATTACTTATGAGCACTGGTTGTATCACCCCACTTTATTTCTATACTGATGCCTTCTTAAAGAAAGCAGATATGAAAGGATTCTTCTCTTCACCATTAGGATATAAATTCTTCTATGGTGTATCATTTGGAGATTAATTTACAATAAAATAACTAATAAAGCTTTGGCATTTTGCCAAAGCTTTTTCGTATATGGTTTTTTAATGGTCATGAATGATTTTATTTTCATCAAATCGATGTTTTTGAACTATGCCGATAAGAAATTCCTTTAAGATTGTGCTGGTTTATTTTGTAAGAACAAGTTTGAGACTTTTATTATCAACATTAATCCTTTATATATAAAGAATATTTAAGAGACAATTTTTAAATGATAAAATAATTAAAGAACGAGGAACAAAAATATGAAAGTTTTACTTTATTATGAAAATTATAATTTAATCACGAAAAGTGGAATTGGTAGAGCTCTTAAATTACAAATGAAAGCTTTAGAAAGTAATGGAGTTGAATATACATTAGATCCAAACGATACTTATGACATTGCACATATAAATACTTATTGGGCAAAATCATATAAAGTTTTAAAGAAATGCAAAAAGAAAAATATCCCAGTAATTGTTCATGGTCATAGTATTGTTGAAGATATGGCTGGATCTTTTAGATGCTGGAAAATTGCAAATATGTATACTTCAAGACATATTATGAAGATGTATCGTAATGCAGATTTTATGATTTCACCAACTAAGTTTTCTAGTGATGTAATTAGGAATTATAAAGGAGTCTCTTGTGAAGTTGTTCCATTATCAAATGGAATTGATCTTGAAGATTATAAATATAGTGAAGGAAAAATTCAAAAATTCTATGATTATTTTAAATTAACTAAAGATAATAAAATAGTAATTGGTGTAGGAATACCATTTGAAAGAAAAGGCTTTTTTGATTTTATTGAATGTGCAAAAAGAATGAAAGATGTTACATTTATTTGGTTTGGAGGTTTAAAAGAAATCCTATTACCGATTAAAAATGTTCATGCAATGAAACATTTACCAGATAATATGATTATGCCAGGATATATCGATAATGATGTTATTAAAGGAGCATTTTTAGCTTGTAATGTTACATTTTTCCCATCTCTTTTAGAGACGGAAGGGATTGTTGCTTTAGAAGCATTAGCAAGTCATTCACCATTACTAATTAGAGATATTGATGTCTATAAAGATTGGTTAACTGATAACGTTAATTGTTTTAAAGGCAAAAATAATGATGAATTTATTAATTTAATAAATAAAATTTGCAAGATGGATACCAAAAAAATAACTGACAATGGTTATAAAGTTGCTAAAGAAAGAGAAATTAGTAAAATCGGAGCGTCTTTAAAGGAAATTTATGTTTCTTTATTAAATGAAAAGTAGATAAATGCTCGAATTTAGTTGATTTTAATCAAGTTTTCTAATATATTAATTGCACGTATGCTTTCTTTGATTGAAGTTAAGTAAATCAAGGCGGAAGGAGTATTCAAAATGAAGCAAAACATTCACCCAAAGTATCACAAATGTAAAGTTACTTGCATC
>CAVKEL010000121.1:0-11776 GCA_963655445.1 Acutalibacteraceae bacterium
AAATGATTCATAAAATACACTCGATTTAGATAACTAAAATGATATTCTAAATCGAATATCTCATCATATTTTTAGTTTATAAAATATTAGAAAAACCACTTATGATTTTATAACGCCATTAACGCGCTAATCAAAAACTTCAATGCTAAAGCAATAAAGATAACACCAGAAAAGTAAGGCGCAAGTTTTGAAACTTTTTCGCCAATTTTTCTTCCTAAAATAATCATTGTAATTGTTAAACCAAAAGTAATTACAGCAATGATTGCAAACGAAATAAACGAATATAACTGATTATTATAATCGACAAAAGTAAATCCAACCGCGAAAGCATCAATTGAAGTCGCTACACTTTGAACCAAAATTTCAGTAATTTTAAGTTTTCTTTCCTCGACAGGTTCTTCTTTATTTTCCTCTACATTTTTCTTTTCTTTTCTTTGTTCAACTATTGCTTCAATAATAGCTTTAGAGCCAAGGATGAATAAAATTGCAAATGAAATATAAGGAATAAAATCTGTAATATATCCTTGAACAAGTGCTCCTAACAAATAGCCAAGTAGAGGCATTAAACCTTGCATTACACCAAAAAGTATTGAAATGAAAAACATTTTCCATTTTTTCATATTACTTTCTAGCATTCCATCGCTAATCCCTACACACATACAATCAACAGCCATTGCAACGCCTAAAAATGCACTATATAGATATTCCATATAAAATCCTTTAACACATACCTTATTAAAACTTTATAATTATATAAAATTTGAAATAATATATATAGATTTAATTTAGTGTTCTAAAGTTAGGAGGCAAAACGATGAATAATTATGAAAATGTTAGAAAAGAAGATTTAGAAGTATTTAATGCTTTGGAAGAAGAAAAAAATAGACAACAAAACAATATCGAACTTATTGCAAGCGAAAACTTTGTTTCAAATGCAGTTTTAGAAGCTTGTGGTTCAATAATGACAAATAAATATGCCGAAGGATATCCTGGAAAAAGATATTATGGTGGTTGCGAATACGTTGATGAAGTTGAAAAATTAGCTCAAGAACGTCTTTGCAAATTATTCAATTGTAAATTTGCAAATGTCCAACCCCATAGTGGTTCACAAGCAAATATGGCAGTCTACAGATCTTTATTAAACAAAGGTGATAAGGTTTTAGGAATGAGTTTAGATGCTGGTGGCCACTTAACTCATGGTTACAAATTATCTTTTTCTGGACAAGATTATGTATCAATTAGTTATGGTGTTGATCCTTTAACTGAAATGCTAAATTATGACGAGATTGAAAAAATTGCAATTCAAGAAAAACCACAAATGATTATTGCGGGAGCCAGTGCTTATCCTAGACAAATTGATTTTAAGAGATTTAAAGAAATAGCTGATAAAGTAGGTGCATATTTATTTGTAGATATGGCACATATCGCAGGTTTAGTTGCTGCTGGACTTCATCAAAATCCTTGTTTATATGCGGATGTTGTAACTTCTACAACTCACAAAACTTTAAGAGGACCAAGAGGAGGAGTTATACTCACAAATAATGAAGAAATTTATAAAAAAATAAATAAAACGGTATTCCCAGGCACTCAAGGTGGCCCATTAATGCACATAATTGCAGCAAAAGCTGTTGCTTTTAAAGAAGATATAGGTGCTGAATTTAAAGATTATCAAAAACATGTAATAGAAAATGCAAAAGCTATGTCAGATGAATTAAAAAAACTTGGATATCATGTTGTAAGCAATGGAACTGACAATCATTTGCTTTTGGTTGACGTTTATAAAACAAGTGGTATCACAGGCAAAGATGCTGAAACTAAATTACATGAAGTTAATATTACATGCAACAAAAATACCGTTCCTAACGATACTCTTTCACCTATGGTTGCAAGTGGTATTAGACTTGGCAGTCCTGCAATGACTACAAGAGGTTTCACTAAAGAAGATTTTGTTAAAGTTGCTCAATTAATTGATGCTTGTTTAACAAATAAAATGACAAATGAAGAAATTAAAAAAGAGGTTTTAAAATTATGCAATGCTCACCCTCTTTGGTATTAAACATTTTTGATATTTTCAAAACTTTTATAAATCTTTTCTAATTCATATTTGTTTAAAATATTTGCTAACGCTCCTTTGTCGGTTGTTGAAAATCCTCCACAAATATTTGCTTTTTTTAATGCTTCACGAATTAGAAACTCATTTCCAAAAAATTTATCATATCCAATTTGATCTATTTCAGTTAAAATGCAACCATAAAAAGCATCGCCCGCTCCAGTAGTATCTACTGAATGAGTTTTAATAGCAGGTTCTTTATAGTAAGTGTTGTTTGCATATAAAAATGATCCTTCGCTTCCAAGAGTCACAAATACTTTTTGGTTTTCTTTAACAAGAGTTTTAAGACCTCTATAAATATCTTTTTTACCACTAAAAAATTCAATTTCTTCACTAGAAATTTTAATAATATCAGCTTTTGAGAGGAATTTTGAATATATACTTTTTGCTTGTTCTTTCGTTTCAAATAATTCAGATCTAAAGTTTACATCTATACTAATAATCTTTTTTAATCTTTTTGCTCTTCTAATTAATTTATTAGTATATTTTCTTCCTTCTTTAGTTGTAAAAAGCAATGAACCAAGATGAATTATATCTGCTTTATCAATTAAAGAAATTGTTGATAATGGAATGTTATAATCTGCACCATTTTTTCTAGCAAACATAAAAGTTCTTTCCCCGTTTTTTTTGACTGTTTACAAAAGCAATTGAAGTATTTCTATTTTTATCTATAGAAAGATACTCTAAAGACATTCTTGACCCTTTAATAAAATCAATAATTTGTTTCCCTAAAGCATCATCACCTACGTTTCCACAAAAAATAACATTGCCACCAAGTTTATTTATTATATAAGCAACATTTAAAGGTGCACCACCAACACAAAATTTATAGGTGCCATTTTCCATTTCAATTAAATCAGCAATCACTTCTCCACAAGAAAAAACCATAATTTAAACAAGGTTATTTTTTACTTTTATATTTTTTATCTAAAATTATAAAAGTAACAGCAATAACTAATGCTCCTCCTAAAAATGTTACTAGTATCCATAACCATAATGGCTGAGGATTTAAATTATCAGTTAGAAAATACATATAAATTCCCCTTGAATATTATTTGTGTTTTTGTTTTTTCTCTGATTGTTTTCTCACATATCCTCCAAGATATGGGAAAATCACAACCCCAAAAGTTAAAACAAATGCTATTAAGAAAACAAATACTGGTTCATATGATTTAAAGAAAAAATAAAATGAAAACGCAAGCGACCAAATAAACAAGATTAATAAAGTGCGATTATATTTTGATTTACCTAGTATCAAATTAATAATAAGTATAAATAAAGGTATAAATGGGATTATAAATAATAAACCAGCATATCTTTCTACTGAATCATAAATTGAACGGAAACTAAGTAGACTAACCTCTAAAACAATAATTATTGTGGCAAAAATCATTAAAATAAAAATGATTTTAATCCATATTTCTTTCTTTTGGATTTCTGCATCAAAAATTTTTTCATCTTCTTCTTTAAAATCATGCTCTTCAAATAAATACGAAACTGGAACTTGAAAAAAATCTGCAATTTCTTTAAGCATAGCAGCGTCAGGTAAAGAATCTCCTCTTTCCCATTTAGATATAGCCTTGTTACTATAATAAAGTTTGTCAGCTAATTCGCTTTGAGTTAAGTTATTTCTTTTTCTTAAGTAAGTTATATTTTTTGCGATAATTTCTTTTGTTCCCATACAAAATTATTTTAAAACAAAGCAACAAAAAAAGCGACCATCAAACGATGATCGCTTTCGAAAAAGAGAAAAACTTATTTTTCTTTTGATTCTTCTTCAATATCACCAACCACGGTAGAATCAACAAATTTTGAGAATTTCTTCGCGTGATGACTAAGATAGAGTGTGAAACAAAGTTGAATAATACCAGCAATCAATAAAACAATTCCTAAAAGAACAAAAATTACTGCGACAACATTTTGCCCGGCTCCACTATAATAAACGGAAAGAATAACTGAACCTAATGCAGTTGAAATAATTCCAAACACTAATTGTAAAATTTGAATTGAAGAACTCCCTAAAATAACAAATCCTTTCAAAGCTCTTGCAATTAAAATTATACCAAAAGTAATTAAACCAACCCCAACAATCAAAGGTAATGCTATAACTAAAAGATCTGGATAAACAAATAAAACGATTGCAAAAACAAGTAATATCAAGCCACTAACAAAATCTCCACTAAGCAAAGGCGCACTAAATATAATTGATGCAACAATAAGTAAAACGGCATTTAACAAAAAATAGATTCCAACCATAATTCCAATGGTTTTATATAAATTTTCACTACTATTAAAACAAATAACCAAAATGCCAAGAACAATTAATAAAGCTGCTTCAACGTATTCAGCCCATTTCCATTTTTTAAAAATTTCTTTCATTTTCCTTAACCTCCTCAATAATTATAAATAATTATTTATTAAATTAAATCTACAAACTATAGAATTTCACAATTAATTGTTAATTTTAACTCTCTACAACTAAGAGCCATCATTACCCCCACTAAATTTATGATGGCTTTTAGTTGTAGCCTTAATAAAAGGCTACACTTGAACATTTAATCTAACGAGTTAGTTGCTTTTGAAATATTAAATTTTTCAATCTTATTTTTTAGTCTTTCCAAAGTTCTGTCTTGGATTTTTCTACATTCGTCAATAATATCTTCAGCAGAAGATTGAATTGATTGCGCTTTTTTAAGCATCTCGTCAATTGATTTACTAAGAGATGTAAATGATTTTACTAAAACTTCATTTTTAAAATCTTCAAACATTTTAATAGCATCTTCTTTATTTAATAGATCTTTTTTCTCGGCTGTCATATATGAAGCATATTTAACCGCTAAAGATGCAAGCAAACTTAAGAAAACCATAAAATATTCTGGTCTAACAACATACATCTTTTCATATTCGCTCACTTTAATAACTGGAGCATCATTAACTGCTCTATCACGTTCAAGATTGCTAACTAAGATTGCATATTCACAACCTTTTTTACGTCTATCAGAATCTAACTTCTTATAATGGTCGCTATTTTTATTATTTGAAGTGCTATTAGGGTTTTTATCTTTCATATCGAGTAAAGCTGAAGTTAAAAGAGTATCTTCTTTCTTGTTTGCATTTGCATAAACCTTAAAAATAAAATCACCTTTTGTTTTTTTAGGATCTAATTCATCTTCAACAGCTTTATTATCTTTAATCCAAGAACAATTTTCAAAACCATAAACAGAATGGTCACTAAATTGGTTGTCGCACCATTGTTCAAGGTTTTCACCTAAATCTTTAATACCTGCCATCGACTTACTAAATAATAATTGATTATTTTTAGCTTCAAGTTCACGTATTTGTTCGTTTAATTCGTTTTCTTTCTTTAAAACAGCTTCCCTTATTTTTGTGTCTGTTCCCTCTAATTCTAATTTAAGATTATTAATTTCTTTATCTTTTAAATTAGAAACTCTGTTAATTTCTTTTTCTTTTTCTAGTTCGTATTGAGAAGCAAGGATTTTTTGTTGAGATTCAATATTATTAATTTTACTTTCGTATTGATGTTTCAATCTTTCCTCACTTAATTGAATGTCGGCTTGTTTAGAACTCTTAATTTTTTCAATTTCTATATTCAAAGAGTTAATTTTTTCTTTTAACTCAGATTTTTCTTGATTTACATTTCTTTCAAGCTGAATTTTTAGTTGTTCAATCTCGACTTTATGTTCTTTTTCTTTGTTTTCTAATTCTTTTTGAAGCATTTTTTGATATTCTTCATCTTTTTTATCATTAATTAACTTTTGAAGATATGAAATATCGACTTGATTTAATGTACTCAAATCAATAATGTCGCCTTTTTTTGCATCTTCTAATAATTCGATTTCATTTGAATTATTTACTTTAATTTTGTTGTTGATATTCATTCTTACTCCTTTCTGCTTCTTTTTTAGATTCTTTTATTCTTTTTAATTTTGCATATGTTGCACATTCAGGTGATACACAACATTGATCTTCTATTTCTTCAATAGACATGTCTTTTGTTTCTATTGGTGGTACTAAAATATAGCCAGCTAAAGCATTTGCTTGCCATTCAGGATCTTTATATGCTGCTGGTTTTTCTTCAGATTCTTTTGGATGTCTTCCAGTAACTGTCATTAAAAAGAAATGGCATAATTCATGAGTTAATGTAAATCTACATCTTGGATCATCATTACATGCACCATCAAATTGCGATTCTTTGATAAACAAAATATTTTTTTCAAAACTATATTTTGCTAATTCTCCGTCTTCAAAAAGTTTGTCATCATCATCTAAAATCTGGAATTCAAAATTTAAATACTTCTCATCACTTTGCATTAATTCTAGAACATCAATAATTGGAAATTTTAATGTTTGACACTCAAACATTTTCCTAATATTTTCAGCATACACCTTTAATTGGTGTGTATTAGTTGGAGCGCAAAAATAATATAGCACTTTATTTTTTCTCCTCTTGTTCTAGTAATTTTTTCAATTTTTCAAGAGTGTTAGGATCAATGTTTTTAATTGATCTCGCAAACATTAAAGAAACATTTTGCTGATTTTCATCCATTGAATCAAGGCTAAGCGAAACTTTTTGCTGTGTAATATCATAAGCATTTTGTAATTCATTTTTTGAGTTTTCATCTAAATTATAGATTCTTGTAATTTCATCAATCCATTTAGCAGGAATATTTTTCTTTCCAACTTCAACGGCACTTAAAAATGAAGTGCTTACATTAAGTTTCTGAGCCATATCTTTCATGTTTTCAAAATTATCTAATCTTATATGGCGCAAAGCTTTGCCAAACTCTGTATACATAACTACCCCTCCTCTATAATAAAATAAATAAAATTGTTTGTCAACCAAATCGGTTAATTAATTCAACTTCTTTTATTTAACAATATTACTTCCTTTCAAAAATATTATACTAGAAAGATTAATTATTTTTTAAAAAATTTCTATTTCTTCAAAGCTTTCAATATCTTTATTCTTTTTATGACTTTTTATTTTCTTAACAATTTTCTTTGTTACATAAAAATCATCAAATAACTGTGCTAATATGTCATAAATTTCTTGAGATATAGTTCTTAATTCATCTTCATTTGCAAATAATATCTCTGCTTCATTAACCATTTCAAAAGTAAAACCATCTAAATTATAACCATCAATTAAAACTAAAATAATTCTTATATAAAATAAAAATATATTAGTGAAACAATTAAAAAGTCGATTTTTATTTAACACATTAATAGATTTGAAAAAATCTTCATTCTTAATTGAATAACCTTTAGGCAAGCAAAAAATAATTGAAAAATTGTTTACTAATGCCTCAGATTCTTCATTAAATTTTTCTTTGTTTAAATTATCTTTTTCGTAATGAGCATAATAATTGTTTAAAGTATCAAAAACAAAATAAGAACGAAAATCGCTGTTTAAATAAGTTAAAGAGAAATAATATGCAGTTACATTTAGGAAAAATGTAATTCTATTGATTATATTTTTTATATTCTTTGAAACCTCAATTTTATGCTCATCAAATATTAAATAAATTCCATTTTTAATATGTTCAAAAGAAAGAAAACAATTTTTTTGAATTGCTCTTAATTTCCATTTAAATTTAACATCAATTAACATTTTGAAATTCCCTCCTATAAGTTATATGTCGAGAATTTCAAAAAATTATCGAAAAATCTTGATTAATAGTTAAAAGATTTACGAATTAAAAGATATGTATCTGAATTTCTATCATAACAAAGTTCGCGACCATCATCTAAATATTTAAGGTAATCACGTATTGCCTTTAAATAACGATAAAAAGATACTTCAGTTATTTTGAGTTTTTCAGTGACAAATTTCTTTTCTAGCTTCCCTTGTCTATCAAGAAGTTCAATCATGTAGAGTAATGCGATATTTTTGTTCATTTTTATTCCCCAATTAAAAATATTTGCTTTCTAAATTATTTTTACTGAAAAAATTAGTTTTGTCTATTTTAAATATGCACTTTTTCTAAAAAATATACGTATGACTATCCAATATTGATACTGAAAATAAAAAATAATGAAAAATTAAGTATTTGCGTTCTTTTCTGTTCCTTTTCTTTTATAATTGTGAAGTATGGAAAAAACTATTTATTTAATGAGACATGGAAGAACATTATTTAATATTCTAAAAATAGTACAAGGATATGGTTCTGATAGCCCTTTAACAATAAAAGCAAGAAGAAAAGGAAGAAGAATTTCTAATTATATTAAAGATAAAAACATCAGCTTTGATAATGTTTATGCTAGCGATACGATGCGTGCGACAAAGACAGCAAAAATTGTTACGAAAAATAAATATAAAGTTCATAAAGTACGTGATTTAAGAGAATTAAAATTTGGTGATTTAGAAAAAACTCACCAACATTTATCTTTTACAACAATTTTTGATACTCCTGGATCTTTTGATGCGTTTAATGGCGAAACTCCAGAACAAGGAGCAAAAAGAATTCATGATTGTTTGATTTTTCTTATCGAAATGGATGAAAATAACCAAATTTTGTGCGTTTCAAGTTCTTGTGTAATGTTAAGTTTTTTGAAATATTATGCAAACTCTTATTACAAAAATATCCGGGAAATAAATAGATTCTTGAATTATACAACTATAGTTTTGAAATACGAAAACGGCAAATTTAATGTTAAAGATATAATTGAATTTTAGTTTTTAAAATAATCACACTTCTTTTTTGAATTTATCTCTAAAAACTGAGTTTTTAAAATGCTATAATATTTAGGATTTCTATTGAGGAAATTAATTTAATTAATGAAAGGAGTCTTACTCATGGAATACTCAGCTGAAATAAAACACATGTGTACAGTTAGAAACGGATGTGATGCTGGCGTTAGCCCACTCCCAGAAGAAGGAAAATGGGTTAAAGTTAAAGAGATTAAAGATATCTCTGGTTTAAGTCATGGTATTGGTTGGTGTGCTCCACAACAAGGTTGTGCAAAGCTCACTCTTAATGTCAAAGATGGAATTATTGAAGAAGCTTTGGTTGAAACTATTGGTTGTTCAGGAATGACTCATAGTGCTGCTATGGCTGTTGAAGTTTTACAAG
Source organism: Acutalibacteraceae bacterium (assembly GCA_963655445.1). Lineage (GTDB taxonomy): Bacteria > Bacillota_I > Bacilli_A > RFN20 > CAG-826 > Onthovivens. The sequence continues at coordinate 9,205 of CAVKEL010000121.1, forward strand.
GAAAAACCTTACTTGAAGCGGTTAATAGCGATCTTGTTTGCGATGCAATTAACGTTGCAATGAGAGAAATCTTCAAACAATTTATGTATGGAAGAACTCAAACTGCTTTCAGTGAAAATGGTTTACCAGTTGGATCATCATTGGATGATTTAGGAAAAAATTTAAGATCACAAATTGGAACTATGTTTGCTAGTAAAGCAAAAGGTCCACGTTATCTTGAAATGACTGATGGATATGTTTTACATTTAGGCCTTGATAAAAACGATGAAATCATCGGTTATCAATTTGTTAATTTAGGTAAGATGATGAAAGCCATCAGAGAAGGTGTTGACCCAAAAGAAGCTTATGAAAAAGCTATCGGAACCTATGGACGATATAAAGATGCAGTTAAAACTATCGATCCAAGAAAGGAATAATTATCATGGTTACATTTGAAAATTATGAACGTAGAAAAGATTCTATCGATGCATGTTTAAAAGCCAATGGAATTAAAGATTTAGAAGAATGCAGAGCAATGTGCCTTGAAAAAGGTGTTGATGTTGAAAAAATCGTTAAAGGTGTTCAACCAATCTGCTTTGATAATGCTGTTTGGGCTTACACTTTAGGTTGTGCAATCGCAATTAAACGTAATGTTAAAGAAGCTGAAAAAATTGCTGTTTGTATTGGTGAAGGATTACAAGCTTTCACAGTTCCAGGTAGTGTCGCCAATATCCGTGAAGTCGGTTTAGGACATGGAAATCTTGCAAGTATGCTTCTTGATGAAAAAACTACATGTTTCTGTTTCTTAGCAGGTCACGAATCATTTGCAGCTGCTGAAGGCGCAATTGGTATTGCTTTAAATGCTAATAAAGTTAGAAAAAATCCTATCAATGTTATTTTAAATGGTTTAGGAAAAAATGCTGCATATGTTATTAGCCGTATTAATGGTTTCACATATGTCCGTACTGAACTCGATAGACAAACAAATACTTTAAAAATTATTGATGAAACAAGATTTAGCGAAGGCGATCGTGGCAACATTCGTTGCTATGGATCAGATGATGCAACTGAAGGTGTTGAAATCATGAAACATGAAAATGTTGGTGTTTCAATTACTGGAAACTCAACTAACCCAACACGTTTCCAACACATTGTTGCTGGTCAATATAAAAATTGGTGCTGGAACCACGGAAAGAAATACTTCAGTGTTGCAAGTGGTGGTGGAACTGGTCGTACATTACACCCAGACAATATGGCTGCTGGTCCATCAAGTTATGGTTTAACAGATAATATGGGTCGTATGCATGCTGATGCTCAATTTGCAGGTAGTTCAAGTGTTCCTGCACACGTTGAAATGATGGGCTTAATCGGCATGGGCAATAACCCAATGGTCGGAGCTAGTGTTGCTTGTTCAGTTGCTGTTTACGAAGCATTAAAGTAACTCCTTAAAAGAATAAAAAATAAGCATCTTGAAGTGATTCGAGATGCTTTTATTTTTGCAAAAATATATACGTTATCGCATATCTTTAAAAATGATGATTACAACAATCAAAAATCATTGTTGAAGTATAAAAAAGCACACAAGTTCATTTGTGCGCTTTTTTAAAATTCAATATACGTTTCGACCTCTTTTTTAAAATTTCGTTGAATAATAAACTTTAACTAATTGATACATATATTCAGCATCTTTAGAGCCCGCTGTTTCATAACTAGAATGCATAGCGAGCTGGGCACAGCCTATATCACAAGTTCTAATTCCTATTTGTGAATTACTTAAAGTACCAAGTGTAGAGCCGCCTCTTATATCGCTCTTGTTATAAAATATTTGGAATGGAATTTCATTATTTTTGCAAAGAGAAATAATAGGAGCTGCTGTACATGCATCACTCATATATGCCATATTATTATTAAATTTGATAATTGGTCCTTTATTTAAATAAACAAAATTGTTTGAGTCGCTTAATTCAGGGTGATTTGGATGAACCGCATGGCCATTATCAATCGATAAATTAAACGATCTTGCCATTGCCGAAAAGAATTCATTTTCGCTATACCCTAGTAAATTTGATATACGTTTCAAGGTATTTTTTAAAAAATCACCATCTGCTCCAGAATATGTTCCGCTACCTATCTCCTCATTATTAAAAGCGGCAAATACAGAAATATTATCATTATAACTTTCTAAAAATCCCCTTAAGCTCAAATAGGCGCTTTCTAAATTATCAATGCGAGGCGACATAATAAATTCATCTTTTAGCCCTCCAACATAACTTTTAGTGAAGTTATAGGTATTTAATTCATATGTGACAATTTTATTTTCTTCAACATTCAAATATGAACTAAGTTCTTTCAAGATTGAGTTTTCTTCGCCATCAAGAGAAATAATTGGTTTTAAATCAATTTCTTCGTTATATTTAAATCCATTATTAATTTCTCTATTAAAATGAATACAAACATTAGGAATTATCAACAAAGGTTTTTCAATATCAATAAATTTTGTTTCCAACTTTCCTTCGTTTTCAATAACAACTCTCCCAGAAACAGATAAAGGTCTATCAACCCAACTTGATAAAATTAAACCTCCATATTTTTC
>CAVKEL010000121.1:11786-19138 GCA_963655445.1 Acutalibacteraceae bacterium
GTCTAAATGTGATGATGCAATCGTAAAATTATAATCCTTAATTTCGTTTGGGATTTTAAAAGCGATAACTCCACTATCATTTCTAATAACAAAATAGTTCTTACCTCTTTCTAGTGAAAAATTCAATTTTTCATCTAATTCAATAAAGCCATTAGCTTTTAAAATTTCTCTAATATTGTTTGCAGCATTGAATTCGCTGTGCGTATGATTTAAAAAATCTAGCAATCCTTCTAATATATAATTCATTTTCTTCTCCTTCTAAACGTTAATAGTCTATCACAATTATTTAAATAACTTAAATAAGTATTTTAAATTAAAAAAGTTTCGATTCAACGCTAACTTTATTAACAATATCTACTAAAAATAGACAATTTTTAACTCTTAAAAGGGTATTTTTTTACTGATTTTTATAGAAACATTCGATGCAATCTTATATAATCTATTAATAGATTATAGGAGTTACTATGGAAGATAAGGTAAGGGTTATCGAGCTTAAGGAGAGCGTTTTTAAGAACAACGACGAAAAAGCTAACGAATTAAGAAAAGAACTCAAAGAAAAAGGTGTATTTTTACTTAATTTAATGTCAAGCCCAGGAAGCGGAAAAACAACCACTTTAACTAAACTCATCAACAGAATTAAAAACGAATTCAAGATTGGTGTTATGGAGGCTGATATTGATGGAGATATTGATACAAGCGACATAATTAAAAATACGGGCGTAAGCGCTATTCAACTTCATACTGGTGGAATGTGCCACTTGGATGCAGGAATGACTAAGCAAGGCTTAGATAATTTAGAAAATTTAAAAGATTTTGATTTAATTTTTTTAGAAAATGTAGGCAACCTTGTTTGTCCAGCGGAATTTGATACAGGAGCTTCAAAAAGCGCTGTAATACTCTCAATTCCTGAGGGTGATGATAAACCACTCAAGTATCCACTTATGTTCGAAAAAGTTGATCTAGTAATTATCAATAAAATTGATGTTAAAGATTATTTCGATTTTGATTTCAAACAATGCGAAGAATGGATTCGATTGAGAAATAAAGATTGCAAGATTATAAAAATATCTGCAAAAACTGAAGAAGGATTAGATGAATTGGCTGAATTTATTAAAAGTGAAGTTAACACTTGGAAAGGAAAGAAATAATTATGCCAGAACAAAATAAAAACGAAGGATTGGTATCTAAATACCAAGGCGAAGCAAATCCCGATCAAGAGATTTTAAAGCTTGCTAAAAAAATTACTGACGTTGTTGCTCATAAGCTTAAAGGTGTTACAAGCAATGATCCAGAGTATTGGGGATTAAGAGAAGTACTCACTCATGAAGAAGCTGTTGTTTTAAACAAAATGAAGTTAAGAAAACATTATACAATGGACCAACTTATTGAGATGAATCCAGAAATTGAACCAGCTGAACTTCAAAAAATGTATGATACGATGGCCATTAAAGGTATCATCGAATATGATTATGGTGATAATTATAATGATGATGGACCAATTAAAGATGCACCAAAAATTAAACGTTATAAACTTTCTTTCTTTGTTCCAGGTTCTGCAGAACTTTTCAATTCAACATATCAACAAATTGATGAAAAGCCACCAGTTTCTTCTTTCTTTGAAAGAATGACATTCATACCACTTGCTGGTGTTACTGAAATGGTACCTCCAGGCGGCGATGGTATTGGTATGCACGTTATCCCTGTTGAAAAAGCAGTTGAATTTAATAATGAAGCTATTAAATTAGAAAAGATTTCATATTGGTTAAAGAAATATAGTGGTCACCTTAGTGCAGGAACTTGTTCTTGCAGACTTTCAAGAGCTAAGTTAGGTGATGGTTGTGCTGATGATGGACACGATTGGTGTATTCAAGTTGGCGATATGGCTGATTATTGTGTCGAAACTGGTAGATCACACTATATTACTCACGAAGAAGCTTTAAGAATTTTAAAACGTTCAGAAGAAAATGGTTTCGTTCACCAAATCACTAATATTGATGGACCAAACAAAATTTTTGATATTTGTAACTGTGATGTAAAGATTTGTAACGCTTTAAGAACAAGTATGCTCTTTAACACTCCAAATCTTTCAAGAAGTGCATATACTGCTAAAGTTGATCCAGCAAAGTGTGTTGCTTGTGGATTATGTGTTGAATATTGTCCAGGTGGCGCTGTTAAACTCGGTCAAAAATTATGTAGAAAAGATGGTAGTGCTCAAGTCTATCCAAAGGCACCTTTACCAGATAATTTAAAATGGGGTAAATATGCTTGGGATGAAAATTATAGAGATACTGCTAGAATGTCAAATACCTATAAAACAGGTAGTGCTCCATGTAAAGCAGCATGTCCAGCCCACGTTCCAGTCCAAGCTTACTTAAAGAAGGCTCACGAAGGAAAATTCGACGAAGCATTAGAATTAATTAAAACTGCGAACCCATTCCCAGCCGTTTGTGGACGTATTTGTAACAAACGTTGCGAAGAAGAATGCACTCGTGGAGATATCGATAAGGCAGTTTCAATCGATGCAGTTAAGAAATTTATTGCAGATAAAGATATTAATTCTAAAACAAGAGTCATTCCTCAAAAAGTCATGCCAACTTGTAATGATGAAGGATTTAGCGAAAAGATTGCTATTATTGGTGCAGGCCCAGCAGGACTAAGTGCTGCTTACTTCTTAGCTTTACTTGGATATAAACCAACTGTGTTTGAAAAGAATGCAAGACCTGGCGGTATGATGGTTTATGGTATTCCAACATATAAATTAGAAAAAGATGTTATTGATGCAGAAATTGAAGTTATTAAAGAACTTGGTGTTGAAATTAAATGTAATACTGAAGTTGGAAAAGATATAACAATTGATGAACTCAAAAAACAAGGTTATAAAGCCTTCTATGTTGCAATTGGTTGCCAAGGCGGAAAACTCCCAGGAGTTCCACATGAAGATGCAAACAATGCATTAATTGCTGTTGATTATTTAAGACATTCATTTGAACATCAAGATGAAAAATTTGAAGGAGATGTTGTTGTAGTTGGTGGCGGAAACGTTGCTGTTGATTGCGCAAGAACCGCTCAAAGACTTGGTGCAAAAGCAGTCACTATGGTTTCCCTTGAAACTAGAGACATTATGCCAGCAAGTAAAGAAGAAATTGAAGAAACTCTTGAAGAAGGCATCAATATCTTAAATGCTTATGGTCCAAAAGAACTTCAAGTAGACGAAAATAACAATGTTACTGCAGTTGTTTTCAAGAAATGTACAAGATTATATGATGAAAATCATAAATTCAGTCCAGAATATGATGAAAATGATACAGTTACTGTTCCAGCAAGTAAAGTTGTCTTTGCAATTGGTCAAACAGTTGTTTGGGGCGATTTATTAAAAGGAACTAAAGTTGAATTCACACATGGTGTCTATCCAGCAGCAGATAAATTAACATTCCAAACTGCTGATCCAGATATTTATGTTGGTGGTGATGTCTTCACTGGTCCAAAATTTGTTATTGACGCAATCGCACAAGGACATTTCGTTGCTGAATCATTACATAGACATGTTCACGCTGCAGAAGGTGCACATCCAACAATTGGTTTAGAAAGACATAACTTCACTGCTTTCGATAAGAAAGATGTTCAATACCCACAAGGTTATGACAATGCTGGAAGACAAGAAGCTGGTATGGATGAAAAAGTTGATTATAAACATTCATTCAAAGACGCTCACTTAACTTTAACAGAAGAACAAGTTAAGATTGAAACTGGAAGATGTTTAAGTTGTGGTGCTTCTGTTGTTGATCCAAATAAGTGTATTGGTTGTGGTATTTGTACAACTAAATGTAAATTTGATGCTATCCACTTATTTAGAGATCATCCAGAAATGAGCACTATGACAGTTGCTGAAGATAAAGTTGGTGGTTTATTAAAATATAGCTTAAAACGTGGTATTAAGATTCTTCTCCATAGCGGAAGCAAAGAAGCTAAAGAAATGAAGAAACGTAGAAAAGAATTCAACAAAAATAAAGAATTCTTAGAAAAGAATCCAAATACTGGCAATTCAAACAATGCATGAGCTAGGAATCGTATTTTACGTCATTGATTCGGTTGAAAAAACTTGCAAGGAAAATAACGTAAAAGAAGTTAAAAGCGTTACATTAGAAGTTGGTGAAGTCTCCACTATTGTTCCATCATACTTTGAAGATTGCTTCAAATGGGCAATAAAAAAGACTGAATACATGAAAAACTGTAAACTAAACTTAATTACTATTAAAGCTTTGACTTATTGTAAAAACTGCAAAAAGACATACGATACTGTTACTTATGGTCGTCAATGTCCTCATTGCGGTTCTTATGACACTTATCTTGTTACAGGCGATCAATGTAATATTAAAGATATAGAAGTTATATAAATAAATGTATTAATGCACATATGAAACATAAGGTGTCATATGTGCATTTTTTTAAAATTTCATATACGTTTCGGCCTCAAATTAAAGAACCGAATAAAATCGGAGTAACTTTGATTGATTTTTATTATGAAATTTTAAATAGTTATTCAGATTTGAATATCTATAAAACATCGAATGCTATATCTGAAGGAAACAACAATAAGATTACTTATTTAATTAAAATTTCTTATGGTTTAAAAGATTTTGCTAGATTGAGAAAAAAATTTACATATGGAGAATACAAAAAAATCTAAGAGGTTATAAGCCTCTTAAATTTTAAAGTTTTTTAATAGTAACCCTACAAAACCCCCTGGATTTTAAAGAACCAAACAATCTTGATTTTTATAATAAATCGCCAAAAAATCTTTCAATAGGAGCCATTGATACACCGGTACCTTTTGCTGCTGGATCGTCGACATGACAAGTGATTATGCCGTTTTTCCCATCTTTAAAGGCAATTTTGTACTTAACCCATGTACCACCAGAGGCAATACACCTAAATTCTTTAACATCATCTTTTGTAAATTCGTAATCACCAGCTTGCGCTCCAGTGATCATAAAATGGTCACCTTTTGATGTAATGTAGCAAGCCTTAAAGTCAGGACTGTTGACAACTCCAAAATTCATATTAGCGCCCTTCATAGCATTTAAAAAACCCATAAAAATTCCTCCTTGAATTATAAAAGAACGAGAATCGTTTATACTTGTTCTTTTCTTTAATTTCATTATATATATATATATATATATATAGCGTCAAGTTGAATTTACTTTTCTATTAATTTTCTTAATGATCGTGTTCTTACCCTGTTAATTTCATCTAAGAACTCATCAAAACTTAGTGTAGTGCTGTTTAAAAGTAGCGTATTTATGCGTTTAAATAATAAAATAGCCTATTCACGAATTCATGAATAGGCTATTTTAGGTTTTAGATTTTTTAATATTAAACTCCTGAATATGATGAGAATCCACCATCAATTGGCAAAACAACGCCAGTTATAAATGATGCTGCACTTTCACTTAATAAAAACAAAACTGAACCCAATAATTCTTCTGGTTCGCCAAATCTTCCCATTGGTGTTGCGGCAATAATTTTTCCTGTTCTTGCTGTTGGAGTACCATCGTTATTCCATAACAATGCTTTATTTTGAGCAGTAGAGAAAAAACCAGGAGCAATTGCGTTAACTCTGATTCCAACTTTTGAAAAATGAACAGCTAACCATTTTGTAAAATTACTAACCGCTGCTTTTGCACCACTATATGCAGGTATTTTTGTTAATGGAGTAAAGGCATTCATACTTGAAATATTTAAAATTGAACATCCTTTTTTACCAATCATGTCTTTAGAAAATTCTTGTGTTGGAAGTAAAGTTCCTAAAATATTTAAATTAAAAACAAATTCAAAGCCGTTTGCATCTAAATCAAAAAAAGATTTTGTTTCACTATCTAAGTCACCCAGTTCAAAATATTCTTTATCAGTTGTGGCTTTAGGATTATTTCCTCCTGCACCATTTAAAAGAATATCGCATGGTCCTAATTCTTTTAAGATTTCTTCGTGACATTTTTTTAAACTCTCTTTATCTAAAACGTTTGCTTCATATCCAAAAGCAATTCCACCATCTTTTCTAATTTCCTCAGCAAATTTGTCGGCAGATTCCTTATGTAAATCAAGTAAGGCTATTTTAGCGCCTGCACTTGCTAATGCCTTTGACATCATAGAACAAAGTACGCCTCCAGCACCTGTTACAACTATTACTTTATTTTTTAAATCACTTACTTCTAATGGTAATTTCATTTTATTTTTTCTCCTTTTCAATTGCTTCAAATAAACCACATAAATATGCGGCTCCTAAAGCTCGATCATATAAACCATATCCAGGTTTTGCTTCTTCTCCCCAAATATTACGACCATGATCTGGTCTAACATATCCATCAAATCCGTTTTCAACTAACTCTTTAACAATATGGTAAACATCAACATTACCACAATTGGTTTGATGCCCATTTTCATAGAAATCGGTTTCGTTTACAAATTTTAATTGTCTTAAATGTGCAAAATATATTCGTTTTGCATACTTTTTTGCCATTTCAGGTAAATTATTAAATCTCCCAGCTCCTAAAGAACCAGTACAGAAGGTAATTCCATTATGAATATTTGGAACAGCTTCAAATAATTTATCATAATCGCTTTCTCTTCCAACAATTCTTGGTAATCCAAAAATATCCCATGGTGGATCGTCAGGATGAATAGCCATATTAATATTTGCTTCATCACAAGCAGGCATAATTGCTTTTAAAAAATAAACTAAATTGTCAAATAATTGCTCATGAGTCATTCCTTCATATTCTTTAAGTAAACCATTAAGTTCTTCACTAGTATAACTTTCATCCCACCCCGGCAATCTTAAATTATGTTTATCTAATTTACTAAAATCATCTTCACTATAAGAAAGTGAATTAGAACCATCTTCATGAACATAATGCAAATTTGTTCTAAACCAATCAAATACTGGCATGAAATTATAACAAATACATTTAACGCCATATTTCCCAAGTAGTAAAATATTCTTCTTATAATTTTCTATATATTTATCTCTTGTTGGCTTACCAAGTTTAATATCTTCATGCACTGGAACAGATTCAATAACTTCCATTTCTAAACCTGCTTCATCACATAATTCCTTTAAGTGTTTTATGCTTTCTTCAGGCCAAACTTCACCAACAGGAACATCATAAACAGCAGTAACAACACCACTCATTCCTTGTATTTGTTTAATATAATTTAATGGTATACAATCATTTTCTCCATACCATCTAAATGTCATCTTCATTTTTGATGCTCCTTTCAAATAGCCACAAATGAATTAATATTCACCATAACTATAATAAATCATTCGTGAATATAAAAATTTCACAGATGAT
>CAVKEL010000122.1:0-5386 GCA_963655445.1 Acutalibacteraceae bacterium
ATATTTAAGAAATACAATATTCGATATTTCTTTTATAATGGCGGCAATGATTCGATGGATTCAATTTATCAAGTTGATAAATTTTTAAAAACAAAAGGTTATACCTGCTATTGTATCGGAATTCCAAAAACGATTGATAATGATTTAGTTTTAACGGACCATACACCTGGATTCGCAAGTGCGGCAAAATTTATAATTAATGCCGTTACAGAAATTTATTATGATGATGCTTCTTACAAAGAAGGCCGTGTTAATATCGTTGAAATAATGGGAAGAGATACAGGATGGCTTACTGCAAGTTCATCATTGTCTGAATTAAATGGAGCTAAACCAGATTTAATTTATGTTCCAGAAGTTAATTTTAATGTTGATGATTTTTTAAATAAAGTTTATGAAATTTATTCTAAGAAAAAACATTGCCTAGTTTGTGTAAGCGAAGGTATTCATGATGAAAACAACAATTTAATATCAAATAACAACAAACAATATGATGTATTTAATCATATTCAGCTTGGCGGTGTCGGTTTATATTTAGAAAAACTTATTAAAGAGAAGTTCAATTATAAAACACGAACAATTGAGCTCTCCTTGCTGCAAAGAGCAAACTCGATTATTCCAAGCGAATTCGATCTCATAGACGCTCAAAAGGTTTCCAAATATGCACTTTTAAGCGCTATGAGAGGGAAATCATCAAAGATAGTTTCAATAATTAGGAATGATAATAAAACAACCGATTTTAAGATGTCGCTTGTTGATATTGTTAATGTCAAAAATAAAACTAAATATTTACCATTGGAATATATTAATTCAACTCAAGACTACATTGAAAAATCATTTGTGAACTACTTGTTTCCTTTGCTTAAAGGCAAACAAAAAGACCATTTAAATAGTGATGGTCTTCTAGATATTTATAAATTAGAAAAATAAAACAACTATTAATGGAACAAAACTAAGAATATAGATTAAAAAATTACCCCATTCAAGCATTGGCATATAGCAAAATTTTGGTCTACTAACAAGTTCTGCATCCATCTTTACCATTTTGGCCCAATTCTTTGATGTTTTATTAAGCATTAAGAAAAACTCAAAACCAACGAGAATTAAAATCAAAATAATAACAACAATTCTTACGGATGTACTCGTAACATATTGATATTGAGAATTCGAGAAAAATAAATAATAAAGCAATAAGGTCATTAAATTAAAAACAACATTTAAAGTAGAAAAAAGTAAATGTGGTTTAAAAGCTGTCAATTTTACAAATCTTAAAATTATAAAAGTGATAATTGTTAAAGTTGATGCAACAAACATTGAGTATGCACTAATTGGCACATTCAACTTATATGCAAAATACATTGCTGCAAAAAGACTGCTAGCAATCAAGCAAAGACCAGCTACGAGTTCGATAGCTAAAAATACATAAGTCTTTTTATTTCTCAATTTAAATTGGTTTAATTCATAAGGAAAATATCTTAAAAAATTATATTTTTTATCGCCTGTTTGCATAAACAAAACATATTGTCCCGCAAAAACAATTGCATATAAAATGATTCCAACAACCAATGAAATGATACAAAGTATTCTTAAATCCATATTTTTACCTTAAGCTATCTATTGCTTCCTTTCTGTTTTTGCTCTTAAAAATATAACTACCAGCAACGAGAACATCGACACCAGCTTCTTTGCATAACATAGCAGTTTCTTTATTGATTCCGCCATCAACCTCAATCAAAAAGTTATATTCAAGTTCTTCTTTCAAATGTTTTAACTCTTTGATTTTGTTAATTGAACTTTCTAAAAATTTTTGCCCACCAAATCCTGGTTCGACAGACATAACTAAAACTAAATCAATATATTTTAAATACTTTTTTACTTCATTTACACTCGTATTTGGTTTTATAGACAGACCAATTTTTTTGTTATTTTTATGAACCATGTCTGAAATTATCTCGATATTTTCAGGTTTTATGGTTTCATAGTGAATTGTAACAATATCTGCTCCGGCCTCCAAAAATTTTTCTACATATTTTTGAGGATCAACAATCATTAAATGAACATCAAAAACTAATGGGTAATTTCCATCTTTTAAAGACTTTAAAACTGGGATTCCAAATGAAATATTATTTACAAATTGACCATCCATTACATCAAAATGCAAAAACTCAGCCCCACCACTGATTATATCGTTTATTTCCTTATCAAGATTTTTAAAATCACTAGCTAATATTGAAGGACTTATAATTACTTTTTTCATATTTCACCTAATCGTTTGCAAATCCAAAAAATCTCGAAAACCAATTTGTTCCCTTTTTCATAGCTTTTTTGTTGTTATATAAAGCGATGATATCTTCTTTCATTTCTTGAGCATGTTTATATCTAATATTTAAATCTTTATTGGTGGCTTTAAATATAATTTCTTCTAATTCTTTTGGCAAATTTGGAATGATTTTTAAAGGAGAAGGAACAACATTGTTTAAATGTAGTTTTGCAATTTCGCTTGGATTTGTTCCATCAAAAGGTACTTTTCCTGTTGCTAATTCATAAAAAGTTATACCCATTGCATAAATATCCGTTTGAAAAGATGGAAGTTGTCCTTTAATAATTTCTGGAGCTAAATATTGAGCAGTTCCCATAACTCTCTTGTTTTCATTAATATTAAAAGTTGAATTTAATAAATATGAAATACCAAAATCGCCAAGTTTAACTTCGCCATTTGCATCATAATAAATATTTTGAGGTTTAATATCTCTATGAATAATATTTTTTGAATGAATATAAATAATAGCATCACAAAGTTGAAGCATAATTCTACATGCTTCAGAAATTTGAAATCTTTTCTTAAAATCCAAAGAATCTCTCAAAGTTTGACCTTTAACATATTCATTGACTATAAAAGGAAGTCCATCAAATTTACCATAATCATATATTTTAATAATATTTGGATGGTTTAATGCACTAGAAAATCTAGCTTCGTTTTCGAAACGAATAATATTTTCTGGTTTATCAGCAAAATCACCTTTAATGATTTTAATTGCAACTGGACGTTTAAAAATGATATCTCTTGCTTCATAGACATCACTCATTCCACCATGTCCTAATATATTTGTTACTCTATATCGATTATTTATCAAATCATTAATCTTGATCATGCAAAGTCTCCCAAAGAGCTACAGAAATATTGTCACTCCCACCATTGAAGTTGGCTATATTTATTAAAGTAGCTACTTTTTGTTGAGTTGATTGATCTGTATGTAAAACATTTTTAATATCATTTTCTTTTATGTTGTTGTATAAACCATCACTACATAATAAAACACTCTCGCCATTGTAATTATAGGTTTTGATATCGATAGACATAGAAGGGAATAAACCAACAGCATTTGTCAAAACATGTCTCTTTGGATGTGTTGCCATCTCTTCTTTTTTAATTTCGCCTCTTCGATACAAATAATTAACATAAGTTTGATCTTCGGTTACTTGTTTTAATTCTTCTTTGTTATAAAGATATACTCTACTATCTCCAGCATTAACAACAATTAATTTATTCTTATAAATAAAAGCAAGAACTAAAGTTGTACCCATCCCATGATATTGGTCGTTATTATCACTGATGGTAAAAATATGACTATTTACTTCTTTAATTGTCTTTTTAATCCAATAAATCACTTCTAATTGATTTAAAAATTTGCCTTTAGAAATAAATAAATCTTTAATGTAATTAATTGTTTCTTGAGAAGCATAATCACCTTTTTTATGACCACCCATCCCATCAGCAACCATCATTAAAACATTGCCATCCGCATCTACCAATACAGAGCATTCATCTTCGTTAGAAACACGAACCTTTCCTATATCTTTTTGATAAGAATATGTACCATTAAATCTTTTGTTCATTTTTTGCTCTCAATTGTCCACATGCAGCATCGATATCTGTTCCAAATTCCTTACGTATTGTTGCATTTACTCCACATGATAATAACATATTCATAAATGCATGAATAGTTTCGTTGCTACTACGTATATATTTTAATTCTTTTATTGGATTATATGGAATTAAATTTACATAAGCTTTTGTACCTTTTATTAATCTAGCAAGTTCTTTTGCATTTTCTAATGAATCATTTAGTCCACCTAAAAGAATGTATTCAAAAGTAACTCTACGATCAGCTTCTTTTTCATAATATTTAACAGCTTCCATTAATTGATCCATTGGATATTTTAATGAAATAGGCATAATTTTATTTCTAATTTCATCATTTGGAGCATGTAATGAAATGGCTAAATTTATTTGAAGACCTTCATGTGCATATTGTTTAATTTTATCAGGAATTCCACATGTTGACACAGTTATATGACGTGCTCCAATTGCTAAACTATGTGGATGGTTAATAATTCTTACAAAATCCATTACATTATCATAATTATCAAAAGGTTCGCCTGTTCCCATTACAACAACATGGGTAATTCTTTCGCCATTCCCTTCCTCGTCTAAAATATCGTTTAAAACCAAAACTTGGCCAACTATTTCATGAACTTCTAATACTCTTTTCTTTTTTAAAAGACCAGAAGCACAAAAAGCACAGCCCATATTGCAACCTACTTCACTTGTGACACACGCAACATCTCCATAGTTATAACGCATTAAGACAGTCTCTACTTTATTTCCATCTTCTAATTCTAAAAGAAGTTTAATTGTTCCATCGTTAGATATTTGTTTTTTAAATATTGTAGGTTTGGATAAAGAATATTTCTCATTTAACACTGCTCTAAAACTTTTTGAAACATCGCTCATTTCATCAAAAGTTTTTGCTTTCTTCTCATAAATCCACTTAAAAAGTTGAGTTGCACGATATTTCTTTTGCCCCTCGTTTTCCATTTGTTTTTCTAATTTTTCAATAGTATATCCATATAAATTTAACATATTATTTCCTCTTTAAGATTGCATAATATCCAAAAACTTTAATTTCATTTTTTGGAAAAATAAATTCACTATTGATTAATTCAAAGTCGCTAGCATTCGCTAAAAAATCATTTATGACATCACTTGTTTCTTTTTTATCAATTGTTTCCACGACATACACTAAAATACCATTTTGAGCAGTAAATTCAGCAATTTCTTTAAGTCCTTCTTTTTGATCATTAATTAACAAATCTATATCCTTTTGATCAAAGTTAACTAAATATTCAGGACAATAATAGAATTTCTGGAAGTTTGTGGATTTAGGAACATAAAAAATCATATCTTGTTTAAAGTTCAAATGCGCAATCATTTGCCCAACAGTCGATTCATAAATAAATAAATTATCAATATTTTTTGGTGCAATATTTTTGATTGAACTTGGATTATCATAAAAAGATGAAAATGCTAAATTTAATACGTTATTTT
>CAVKEL010000122.1:5396-8004 GCA_963655445.1 Acutalibacteraceae bacterium
TTCAAGAATCTATAAAAGAAATTGCATTTTTCGCTTTGATACAAAGTTACATATTTATTAATTTGCTTTAAATCATTTTTAAAAATATACTCGAAAAATTCCTGAGATTTAACAAAAACACCTTTTTTTATTAAATCATAGCCACCATTTTCTCTTATATATAAATTATTGTTCATTTTCTTAAATGATTTAAAAGCTTCACTATCAATATCATCTAAATTTTCTAATTTTGATTGAAGATAATAATTTTGTGTTTTCCCTCTAAAGCTATAAAAAACATCTTTTGCTCTTTCTTTGTCGCATTGATTTAAAACCATTTGAATAAACCAAGTTGGCAAATTAAATAAAATTGATAAGTACTCAATACTACCTTTTGTAACATCTTTTAATTTATAATTATCATTATTTTTATAATCTAATAAAGCTTGTTCTAATTCTTCAGTATATTTTTCTTTATTATTTTTTAAAGCGATTTTTAAAAATGAAATACTATTGTTTATATCATTATATTTAATGTATTTCGTGCATATAAATGAGACTCCAATATATGTAATTAAGCTTGGTGTAGCCTTGCTAAGAAAATTTTGTGTCAACTTTTTGTAAAAATAATAATGCTTAAAAAACAATAAATATACAGTTTCAATATCTTTAATTTCTCTGCTATTTCTAACATTCGTTAACAAAAAATTATTTAGAGAATTTCTAAATAAATCTTTTTTAATAAGAACGTGACTAATTATTTCATAAGAATCTTCGAGAATTTTCATTATTTGTTCTTCTTTTCTTCTTCGGCAATTTTTTCATTAAATTCAGCAAAAATATCACCTAAGTATGGTTCTTCACCTACTTCTTGTTGAAATTCTTCTTCATCTTCAACAATCATATTTTCTTCAGTCATGAACCTTGGATGATCGCTTGAAAAGAAGTCGTAACGATTGTCTTGACTATAATAATAAAACTCAATAGACATATTCACACATGCATCTTTAATGAATTGGTGGATTATTTTAACCGCTTTATCTTCCATTACCTTAACTTTTAAAGGAGCATGAACTCTTACTAAAACATTCCAAGTATTTTGTTCAACACCATTATGCACTAATAAACCTTCAGGAGCGAAAAAATCGATATCATCCTTTTTGCATTCGTAAATATCTGCAAGTTTTGCTGTTGCAGCTACACTAATTTGCCTTAATAAATATGGATCAAGACCTAAAATTGTAATTGTAATCATATTAAAAACTCCTTTCGGTATATTAATCATAGATTAATATCACTTGTTTTTCTAGTAAAACACTTATTTTATTTCGTCAATTTTTTCTTTGATAATGCCTGCAATTTCTGCTGCAGCTCTCTCAGGATAATCGTTTAAAACAACATGCTGATATTTTGATTCTAAAAGCAATTCTTTTTTAGCTTTTTCTAAACGATCATGAATAACTTCTTCTGGTTCGCTTTTTCTGCCTCTAATCCTTTTTTCAAGCTCATCTAAAGATTGACAAACTAAAAAGATAGAAACATAAGGCTCATCCTTACATTTTTCCATAACTTGACATGCGCCACTAGTATCAATTTCAAGTAAAACATTTTTACCTTCATTTAATAATTTATCGACATACTTTTTTGGTGTCCCATAACTATGTTCAACAAATGTAGCATATTCTAATAGTTCGTTATTTTTAATAGCCTCTAAAAATCTTTCATTTGATACAAAAAAATAATCTTTTCCTTCAACTTCGCCAAGTCTAGGCTTTCTTGTGGTCATTGAAACACTAAAACTCAAATTTAAACTTTGGTCTTTCATTAAGTAAGATCTAACAGTTCCCTTGCCAACTCCACTAGGCCCACTAAGAATTACTAAGATACCCTTTTTCATATTAGAAAAATTATATAGAAAATCATTTTTCAAAGCAATAGTCGACTTATTTTGAGATTATTAAACAAAATTTTTATTTTATTAAATTAAATTTAGATGGTTGTTTATTTTTGAAAAAGTTTAGTAGATAATAATTCTATGACAAACATTGATCATTTAATTCAAGTTGAAAATAAATTGAATTCTTTATTTAAAGGTTCTTTTTTAAATAAACTGCAACAAATTACAAACAATGATTTTTTACTTGGTTTTTCAAAAGGTAAAGAGCAAAGCGTTATTATTTCAGTAAATCTACAAAATCCATTCGTTGAACTTGTTGATAAAAAATTCCTTCAAAATGTAAACGGAACTTTTTTTCAACATTTAAAATTAAGAATAATGAACTCTAGTTTCCATGGCGCAAGAGTTTTAAATAATGACAATATTTTATGTTTGGATTTTATAAAAACAACCGATACATATGATAAAGTTCCATATACACTAGTCATTGAATTATTTAAAAGCAATGCTAATTTAATTTTAGTATCTGATAAAAAAATTGTTGAAGCTTTTAAATATAAGGGGATTGATACTAATCGACCAGTTCTTAACAATATCATTTATGAAGCTCCAAAAACCATACTTGCACCAAAGGAATTTAACGAAAAAGACCAAAATTTAATTAATGAATATCTAAACAATATTGAATCAAAATATTTAAAAGAAAAATATTCAAATTTAATATCTTTATTA
>CAVKEL010000123.1:0-3607 GCA_963655445.1 Acutalibacteraceae bacterium
CTTTAGAAATGTAACATGTTTAACGCATACAAAAATATATTAAAAATTGGTTATCTGATTTTGAATTATAAAACGCTCATTAAATATTAAAAAATCCCTTACAAAATCAAAAGTAAGGGATCTAGTAATGGCATTATATGAACATCAATAATAATTGATGAGTGTAGGTAGCCATCACTTAAGTTATTTTATCGTTTATCTAAAATTGTATTTACAAAACAAATCAATTTTTACAAGTGTCGCGCCAAGCGACACTTTTAAGTTATTCTACTTCTTGAACTTCCTTATTTTTATCTATTTCCAATTTTTTAACTTTATTATGCTCAATTATTGCAAAAATTAATGGAATAAATGCTAGTAAAACAAGCCCAGCCCCAACTATGAATAAAGTACCAGTTGGAAGATACGAAACAAAACCATTTGCATCAGTTACTTGTCCATTATTTTTAATAATTGGATTAGAAATTAAAGGAGCAACAATCATTGGAATTAAAACAAAGAATAAAATTCTAATACCCTCAAATTGTCCTCTTGAATCTTCAGGATATAATTGTTTACCCCAAACTGTAATACTTTGTAAGAACAAAACATATCCTAAACCTAATATGAATATTCCTATAAGTAAAATAGGATTAAAAATAGAATTAACATTTACATTATCAGGCCTAACAAATAAACCAACCATTCCAACTCCAACACTATTAAGAATAATAGATGCAATACATAATTGAGGAGCTTTACCTTTATTTAATAATTTAGTAAATGGAATAGTGCAAAGCATTGATGCCACAAGTGCAACTCCTTCGATATATCCCATCATATCCGCTGAAAAACCTAGGTAATAAATCATATAATTACCAATATGTGTAAAATAAACATTAAAGGCTATAAAATAAACAGCAAGTGTTAAATTAACAAATACTAATTCTTTTTGTTTGATGTATTTTTTAAAATTAAAAATTGAAAAGAATTGTTGAGTAAATGTTCCTCTTCTGCTTGGCTTTAATTCTTCACTATCTTTCATTGCAAATAAGCAATAAACTCCGAATAATATGACAGCAATTCCCATAACTAGGAAGAGTCTCATATAGTTATCATCACTACCAACAAGCATTCCGCCAACTACAGTTCCTAAAATAGTTCCAATAACTGGTTGAGTTGCTAAAGCTCCACCTAATTGACCTCTATTTTTATCATTCATATGATCATTAATCCAAGCGTTAAAACCAACGTCACTTCCCATTGATCCAAAGAAACTCATAATTGCATCTGCTGCAACAACTGCCACGCCAATTACCATCAACATATTTGCAGTATTACTACCTTCGCCAAATTTTAAATATTGAGTTAACCCAAAAATAATAGTAAATATACCCCAAAGAATATAACCTACTGCAATTAAAATTTTACGTTTACCAATTCTATCTGAAATACATCCAAATAAAAAAGTAGATAATGTTGTCGCTGCTGCTGAAACTGCAACCATCCATGAAATAATGGTAGGATCCTTCGCTATTTTTGCATACACGAAAGTATTGAACCATTGATTTTCAAGGTTCCAACAAATTTGTCCAGCAATTCCAAGGCCCCAAACGAGTAGCCAAAAATTGAAACTGCTAAAACGTTTCTTATTTTCCATAAATTTTACCTCTTGAAAATCATGATATTATTCATAAAACAAAAACACAAACTATTTATCAAATATTGATAATAATTTGTGCTTAGAATATTAATTTTTATTTGAATTAATGAAGATTTTGAATTTGAAAAGTATTAAATATTAATCAATCATTTAACACTATATTTAAGCCAAACTGCACCACAATCAAATGATTCTACTTTTTCAAGTTTTAATTGTTTAACATCACTATTTTTAGCTAAACCATCAAAAACAGCACACATCCCTTCTCGACCATCAATGCCTGAACCAATAAGAATACTAACTTCATCTAAAAGATCAGCTTCAAGGAAAGCTCCATTTATATGCCCTCCTCCTAAAACCATCATTCTATCGACATTAAACTCTTCTTTAAGGATTTCTGCTGCTCTTTTTAAATCAATTTTATCTTTCCCGCATACAATATATGATATATTTCTTTCTTTAAGATAATTTAAATATTCTTTATTAACTTTTTCATTTGTAATTATAAGTAATGGCTTTTCCTTGTTGCTTTGTTTATTCCAAAGTAATGTACCATGAGTATCAACAATAATTTCGTATCCATCAGAAGAAATTGCTTTATAAAAATCTTCTTTATTTAAAGACAAATTCAATTTAGAAGAAAATTTTCCTTTAAGAGCCATCTCAAGTTCTGCGGTAACTCGACCATAAAGATGAGTTGGTGCATTAAAAGATTCTAACAATTTATAATATTCATCTCCTGGTAGTTTTTCAGTCATTGCACAATCAATTCTTCCATCAATTGACATCATCATATGACAAATAATATATGGTTTTCTCATTTAAAATATCCTCCAAATTTGTTCTTTAAAAAAATAATAATCCCTAAAGTTTACTTTAGGTCAAGATATTTTTAACCTTTGTTATGTAGAATTGATAACCAATCTAATTTTTGATTGGATAATATCTCCATACATTAATGGTTTAATTTTTTGCTACACATTTTTCCAATATTTTTGGATATGATTTTACACATTTTTCCAATTTTAATATTCGATTAGATTTTACAGTAATCCATAAAACATTGGGCGAAAATAATTATTATTTTTCACAAAACCATCTTAAAATTAGAACAACTTTATACAACTTTATACAACTTTGTACAACTCTTAAAATTAGTACAACTTTATACAACTTTGTACAACTTTTAAATTAAGACATCTTTGAAAAAACAAAATAAAAGATTGATAAATATTTTGACATCATATTTTTAATAACTTTTGTAGCGAAAACGACACTTAAAGAATCTTCTTCATTTAAAGGTTCTATTTTTTGCTTTATTATTTCTCATGTAATCTCCTTATGCTACTTTTTAGGTGACATAGCAAAACTTTATAAATCAAATTTACTTTTAGATATTAAACATATCATTAAGTGTAATAAGGTGTAAATTAGTATCCTTTATTTTTAAAATATCATCTTCAAATCCACTTTCAGAAATAATATAAAAATCAATCTTTTTTATATTAGAAAACATCTTAATAGAGGTATTTTCAATCATTTTTTTATAATCGCTGATTGTTCTTTTTTTATTAGTGTATTTACATTCAATAACTAACAAAGAATCATTATCTTTAGCAATCCCATCTATTTCAATCGACCTATTAAGTTCAGAATTTTCAATCATAAGTTTCTTAATTGGATAATATAATCCATTTAACTTCCCTTTACTTACCAAAAAATCCATATAACATATTGCAACATCTTCAAATGAATAAGATATAAAAGCATGTATATCATCTTTTAATCTTTTAAATAAGATATTTCCATATCCTGCTTCAATTTTTTCAATATTATTTAGTAAAAATTTATAATAAAATCTTAAAACTGGATCTTCTATATAATAATATGCTTGTCTAGATGAATTAAACAGTAAGTGTCAATTGGGGTGGTAGATAATACCGCCCTTTTTTGTTAACCTCATAA
>CAVKEL010000124.1:0-2974 GCA_963655445.1 Acutalibacteraceae bacterium
GGTTACATTATTGAATAAAAATTTACCATTTAACCAAAAAACAAAAAGATATTACATTGATACAACAGCTAAACTCATTGATGGAAAAGTTCATCATATTTGTAAGAAGCCTAAAGATGATCTTTGGAAAAACAAAAAATATGCTATAAAGCATTATTATGAAGCTGTTGAAGCCGAAATTGAAAGAATAAATAAAACTCTTTTATCTAAAAAGAAACAAAAGAACAAAAAGGAAGAGAAAATAACAACTGTAACAGCATTACTTGAAGAATATTTTGACTACAACACAAATCAATATGAACATACATCAATCAAAAAATATACAAATATAGTAAAGTATCATATCATTCCAATGTGTGATGATAGCATTGAAAAATTTATGCAAAGAGATTTTCTTGTTGCGTATAGAAAAGAAGTTTTAAGTAAAAGTTTTACAAATAAAACAAAGAAAGTTTATTTTTATATAGCTAAAGAATTAATTTGCCATTTAAGAATATTAGGTTTTATTAATGCCGATACTCGAGAAGATTTATTAGACATTTTAAATCCAGATTTAAAGTCCGATAATGAAAGAGAAAGAAGAAATGTATACACTACTGAAGAAAATGCAGCAAAAATTTTTGATACTATAAATGATCCATTCTTCAAAAACTTCTTTATCTTGTTTTACAACTCATCTTTAAGAATTGGGGAATTTTTGGGAATTAAAATAAAAGACATCGAGAAAACTTGCGATGATGAAGGTGATTTATTATTTGTTATTAAAATTGTTAGACAACGTTTAGATAATGGCAAAACATCAGATCACCTAAAAAACGGAATAAGCAATAGAAAAGTTTATTTTTATGGTAAGCAAGCAAAAACCCTAGAAAAATATTTAGAAGATACAAGGTTCACATCAGAAGACTTTTTATTCGATACTTCAAGAACAACAGCAAAAAGAAGGTTCGAAGAAGCAATCAAGATAGCAGGTGTACCACATAACACGCTTCATGGTTTTAGCAGAACCAGTTTCAACACCCGTTTATATAAAATTGGTGCCGATTCAAAAACAAGAGCTGTATATTTAGGACAAAAGAGCGTTGATGTTAATGAACGTTATTACATAGAAAATGAAGAAGCACAAAATGTAGCAAAAACCTTTGTTAAAAAATTAAGTTAGGAGGAAATAAATAATGGCCTGTAACTTTCACATTAGAGGTACAATTACTAATGTACCTGAATTAACATTAAGCGGTAAGAAAAACAATTATTGCTATGTTGATGTTTGCACTGGTACAAAGATGTCTCAAAAATATTATGAAACAGAAGTTATAAGAACTATAGGGATAATAAAAGGTGTCCCAGAACTTATTATGGAAGATTTTAAAAAAGGAGATTTTGTAAGTGTAAGTGGCTTTATGAGTAAGGCTTACTTAAACAGAAAAGAATATGCAATGATCATAAAAAGGATCAAACATGTTAAGCCAAAAAAGAGCAGAAAAAAGAAGTTTTAACTACTATCAAAAATTGATAGACAAATGGACGAAGTATCGTCCATTTTTTTATATTTTTATATAAAAATTTTATGAATTTTTTCCGATTGGAGGTAAAAAATTTAAAAAAATATACGTTTTTTTAAAACGTATATTTCAAAGTATCGATTCCATCGATGTTTTTTCCATTTGGTGGAGATGCGGAGAATTGAACTCCGGTCCATATGCTGCCACACATAAACTCTACAAGTTTAGTGTCATTTTGTTATTGTGAGGAACTAAATAACACAAACATTCACTCACTTAGATTATAGAAATTTTCATCATAGACTTATAATCATCATCTATGCCTATCTTCTTTTATGACGGATACATTATCTTTAAGAAGCTAACAAGATAAGATCCGCGCACCTCCTATTAATTGAAGGACGAAACTATGTCGGCTGAACTAAGCAGCGAATGCGAGTGTTTGTCGATTATCGGCAATTAATTTTGTTTTGGAATATAACGTTTCCAAGCGACTTGCACTTCATGCCCTGCAAACATATGTCGAAACCAAGACATCCCCGGTAGCAATATTTATATCACAAGTTATCTATTTATTCAATTTGTTCTATCAAAGCATATTATTTTAAGATATGAATTTTATGCATTATATTAATGTCATGAAATATATTTACGAAGAAAGAAAACTTAGATTAATTAATGAAGAAAATGATGAAGATATTGGATATATATCTTTTGAAAGAAAGAATGATTTATTAATCATTATTTCAACTGTAGTTTATGAAAAATACCAAGGAAAAGGTATGGCATCTACTCTAATTAAAGAGATATTAGAATATGCCAAAAATAATGATTTAAAAATTAAACCATTATGTTCATTTGTTGTGCATTATCTTGAAAAACATCCTGAATATAAAAGTATGGTAAATTAAGAATTTTCTAATGCTTTTTGAAATTCAACAAATTCTTTAAATCTTGGTAATAAAAATTCAATTTTACCTCTTGTTGAATCATCAACTATTCCTGCTAAGGTCATTCTTTTTTTGTATACTTGAATTTCCGAATTTGAAAAACCTGTAATCTCAATAATTTCTTTAATATCACACGCTTTTGAAGAAGCAATAGCATAAGCCATTTCTTTTTGTTTTAAAGGAAGTGTAGACCAAATTTTTGAATAAACATTATCTTCCAAAGCAGAATCATATTTATCTAATATTTCCTTATTAACAGTTTTATTTTCTGAACGATATAATAAATCTCCTAATAATTGATATGCATAAGCATAACCATTAGTGAGCTTTGCTATCTTAATTGATTCATCAAAACTTAAAGACAATTGTGTCTCATATGAAGAAGCTATGCCTCTTAAACTTAATTTCTGTAAATATAGTTTTGGTGCTCTTAATAAAAATGTTAAGTTTTTATCGTTTGTTATACTTGAAACATTCTCATATAAACCAGTCATTAAAAGAAATACATCAAGTTTTTCTCTT
>CAVKEL010000124.1:2984-10141 GCA_963655445.1 Acutalibacteraceae bacterium
CTTTTTTACCTTTCTTTTTTAGGTATTGGAGCATTATTTTTATTAAAGAAGTTACATCTGTAACTGGATTTTCACCAGATATTGAAAAAGATAAACCACTAAAAGAAAAAGAAAACTCACCTTTTAAAAATAAGTGTTTCATTTTTCCTTCCGAATATAACTTAGATGCAAATTGTTCTAACATGTCATAAAACGGATTTAAATCTATTGTTATCCAATCTTCTTTGTTATCAAAATATTCCTTAATTTCAGAAAGTAATACGGTTTTCCCACATCCTCTTGGCCCCCCTATCAAATAAACTTTACTTCTTGGATCTTGCGAAGAAAAAACCGATATAATCTCATTAAATTCACTTTCTCTTGGAATAAAACATTTTGGCTGTTCGCCAAAAGATACATTAAAAGGACTCGTATATGTCATAATGCTCCTCTCTTTCATATTTAATATATCACAAAATATTTTTGTTGTCATTTGTTGTTATGTGTTGTCATTTTCAAATTTTGTTGTCATTTGTTGTCATTTGTTGTCATTTTCAAATTTTGTTGTCATTTTAATGACCATATTTTTATTAAATTTTTAAATGTTTTAAAACCTAACCCTTCAACCACACTAATTTTTATATATTCGTTTTGTTTTTAAAGTCTTAATAGTTTATACTATTAAGGCGAATGTTTTTGTGAAGGAATTTTTATGAGTCAAAAAGCTAAAATTATTAAGCCTAAAAAGAAATTCGGTTGGGCTAATATTGTTAATTATTTACGTTGTTTATGGAGCAACCAAACTGCTACCCAATTTGGTTTAAATAAAAAATGGTATATTGCTGTTATTGTTGCTCTTGTTTCAGTAGCTGTTTCATTAATACCAATTACTGTTACTACTTCTACATCAAAAGGAAGTTCATTTTTAAGTAGTTCATATGTTTATAACTACGATGAAGGTTTCTATAGTTTTTTAGAAGACGCAAAAGAAAAAGGATACAATATCACTTTTAAAGATGGAGTTAGCACATTAACTGGATACACAACTGAATCAAGTAATAATTATTTATTATATGAACATAAAATTAAGAAAAGTGATGGATCAGATTATATTGATTTCCAAGTTTATTATCTTGATACAACTTCATTAAGTGATGAATATATTAACACTTTCTTAAATACAATCTCTGCTACTAAAGTTAATTCAACAGATGGTAGAGATGCTTCTTATGTTATTTTCACTACTAAATCATTTACCACTAGATTATATAAACCAGGAGCATATAACGCAGCTGGCGGAATCTATGGAGACTTTGCTAATTTGAGTGAAAACCATAAAGATTTAAATAGTTTATTAGTTACAAGCGAATCAACAAGACTTGCTAATGTAAATTCAACATTAACAAATTATAAAGGTTTAGTTGATGAAATTTATATCACAACAAGAAAGACAGTTACCTTAACTCAAACTGGTATCGTTGCTGCAGTTAATGCAGGTATTGTCTTACTTATGGGATTAGTTGTCTTCTTATTAACAAGAGGTAAAAATAATCCTAATAGAGGAATTAAGTTCCAACAATGTTTCAATATTGCATATTGGTGCACAGCAAGCCCAGCACTCATTGCTTTAATTCTTGGCTTCTGGCTCTCACAATATCAAGTTATGTTGTTTGTTATGACATTTGGTTTTAGAATCATGTGGTTAAGCATGAAAACCTTATCACCAAATAATCCTCCAGTTACAAAATAATTTAAAACCAGCGGATTGTCGCTGGTTTTTTTAATGATTAAATAAATTTTAAGATAGGATAATAAAGTTTTAATTACACCTTAGATTTTAATCTCCATAATCACTTCCGCGACTAATGTATCCTGAAAATAATTTTATCTTATCAGTTATGTCTTCGATTTCTTGATAAACAAAACCTTCTTCATGAACGACTGGATTTTCAAAATCTGCTGTAAAAATTACTTTTTTATTTCTTTTTACATTATTTATAAGTTCTTCCATTACTTTTGGAAACTCATCAAGATAAGTATTTTCTAAATATTTTAATTGTGAATAAAAATTAGGTTCAACAAAAAACCTAGAACCATCTTCTAATTCATATTCTTCATATAAAGAATTGTTTTCACTAACTTTTTTAAATTGATTAAATTCTTCTTGTACCATTTTAAACCCTCTTAATGATGATAACTTTCATTATTATTTATCTTACATGCTCTATAGATTTGTTCAAGCAATATAAGTCTAGTTAGTTGATGAGGAAAAGTCATCTTTGATAAACACAATTTATAATTGCTTCGTTTTCTAAGTTTATCGCTTAATCCTAAAGTCCCACCGATAACAAAATCAATCGTGGAGCATCCTCCATCTTTTAAATTTGATATGACTTTTGCAAATTCCTCACTATTGATTTCTCTTCCATGAAGATCAACCAGAATCAAATAATCTTCCTTATTTATTCTTTTAAGAATTCTCTCTCCTTCTTCATCTAATGTTTTATTAATTAAATTAACATTTTCAAAACTTTCAATCTTAGCTTCTTTGACTTCTTCAATGTTAATTGCTACATATTTAGAAAGTCTTTTTTTATATTCTAAAATTGCATCTTTTAAAAAGTTTTCTTTAATAGTTCCAACACAATAAATATTAATTTTTAACATAAATCACTGCTGCTCCATTGTTTAGCACATATGAACTTTATTTGATTCAATGATACTTTTTCTTTTTCAAAAACTTCTTTATATGTATTCAATGCAACTTCAGGAGTATTACATTCTTCACTTAAGTGAGCAAGCATAATTGTTTTAGTTTTTTCTCCAATTAATTCGCACATATATTTAGCGCTTTGCTCGTTTGATAAATGGCCCATTTCGCCAGCAATTCTTTCTTTTAAAAATATTGGTCTAGAACTTTCAAATAACATTTTTTCATCATAATTTGATTCAATAAAATAATAATCACAATTATGCAAAAAACTTAAAGTGGCTTCAGGAATGTAACCCGAATCAGTAAGGTAGGCTATCTTTTCGTTATCTTTCTCAAATAAAAAACCACATGGAGCAATTGCATCATGACTTGTAAGTAATGGGGTTACATTTATGTCTCCAAAAACATATTTATGAAATATTTCTAAATCATGATTTTTTAAAAGATTTATAGTTCCCATTCTTGAAAAACATAAGTTTTTATCAAGAAAATCAACGCCTTTAATATGATCACTATGATCATGAGTTAATAAACAAAAATCAATATCTTCTATATTTTTATTAACTTCGTTTAATCCTTCTTTTAATCTTTTTAGAGTAATCCCCATATCAATTAAAATAGTTGTTGTTTCATCGTAAATAATACTAGCATTTCCTTTGCTACCACTACTTATTACATGCATTTTCATATTTATTTATCACTATAATATTTCTCAAATTCTTGAATTGCTTCTTCACTTGGATTATCAAATCTTTGATAAGCTTTGAAAAATAGTAAGAAAATTTCACCTAAAGCACCATTTCTATTCTTTTTAACCATGACCTTAATGAGTTCACCATTATTTTCATTAAAGTTCTTATCTTTTTCTTCTTGGGCTCTAAAATCATTAATACTTCCGGGTTGTGGATTGCTTTCCTCGTCTTTCCCTGAAGTTTTCTTTTTAAATGTTGAAGTGGCTTGCTTTGGATTATAAATAAACATAACTTGGTCAGCATCTTGTTCAATTGAACCAGAATCTTTTAAGTTACTTAATTCAGGAATAGCAGAGTCTCTATCTTCAACACGTCTATTAACTTGAGCAAGCGCTAAAACAGGAACCTCTAAATCCTTAGCAAGTTGTTTTAAAGCTCCAGTTACACGGTCAATTTCATATCTTTTATCTTCAACTTTTAAATTAACAGTTATTTTACCAATATAATCAACAACGATTAAACCAAGATCACCTAAGTCATTTTTAAGTTTCTTAGCTTTAGTAACTAAATCATTAAGTGAAATTCCACCAGTATCATCAATATAAAGAGGAACTTTAGCAATCTCAGTTTCAGCTTCTTTAAGTTTCATTCTGTCATCTTTATTTAAGAAACCTTTATTGATTTTATCAAGTGGTACATAACCTCTATTTGCAAATAATCTCTTCATTATTTCTTGACTAGACATTTCAATTGAAAAGAATGCAACTGGTCTATTAGTTTTAGCTGCGCAATTATAAGCAATATTTAAACCTAATGCTGTTTTACCACATGAAGGACGTGCAGCCAAAACAACTAAACTACCTTTTTGTAAGCCATTTAAAATTCCATCTAATTTTGAATATCCAGTAGTAGATCCAGTAAATGCATTGCCATTTCCTTTATTCATCTCTTCAATTTCTCTACCTAATTCATGAGCGACTTCTTCACCCTTTTTGAATCCTTTAATTTTTCTATTTGCAGTGATTCTGGTAATTCTTCCTTCTGCTTCACTTGCAAATTTTGAAAAGTCTTCAACTTTTTTATTTGTTGCTTCTTCAACTATTTCGTTAGATGTAGTAATTAAATTTCTTACTAAAGAATAATCTTTTAAAATGTTTGTATAATAGTTCAAGTTTGAAAAACCTGTGACCTTATCAGTTAATTTAACAAGATAATCAACGCCGCCAATAGCATTCAAAAGTTGAGCTTTTGTTAAATAATCCGAAACTGTATGAATATCAATTGGATTATTTAATAATGATAATTGTTTAATCGCACGAAAAACTGCACGATGATTCACATTGTCCATATAAAAATCATCTTCGGAAAGTTCTGTTAACGCTCCAAGACAACTTTTACCATCCATCAACATCATGCCAAGGACAGTTTCTTCAATATCATCATTATGTGGCAATTTTTTATCAGCCATTATTTTTCCTCACTAACATGTACTTTAATTTCAGCAACTACACCTTTATATAATTCTATATGTAATCTTGAAACACCAAAAGCATTGATACGGATTTTATCAACAAATTTCCTCTTATCAATAACAATTTTATATTGAGATTCTAAAATCTTAGCAACTTCCTTAGTTGAAATTTCACCGATCATTCTGCCATCTTTTGCAGCCTTGGCACTAAACTCAAGAGTAAGCCCTTCTAAAATAACTTTGTTTTTTTCAGCTTCTGCTTTAAGTTCAGCTTGTTTTTCAGCTTCTTTCTTTTGTTCTCTTTTTAATTGATTTAAAGAATCAGTAGTTTTTCTAACAGCCAATCCTTTTTTAATTAAAAAATTGTTACCATATCCATCGCTAACATTAACGGTTTCGCCTTTTTTGCCTAAACCTTTAACATCATTTAATAAAATTACTTCCATAATTAATTTCCTTTCTCATTATCTTTTTTAGTTCTAGCTTCACTTAAATATGTAGCTAAGGTATCGAGTAAGTTTGTTTCAACAGTCTTGATATTTGTATTTTTTGTACAATTTGCAGCGCTGGAGAAATGTCCTCCACCACCCATTTTTTCCATCAAAATTTGAACATTAATTGTTCCATCACTTCTTGCACTAATTCTAACTTCGTCTTCATTAGTTTTTCCAATAACAAAGCATGCATTAACTCCTTTAAATTGGATGCATTGATTGCCAACTTTTGCAAGTGTGGATCTTTCAACAATTTCGTTTTCATCACATACACAATAAACAACTCCATAATAAGGTGTTTTAAGTGTAGCAATGATTTTGTTAATTAATGCATATTCTTCATACTCATCTTTTAATAAATCATCAGCTTGACTATTATTTGCTCCATATTCTTTTAAAATCATTGAAGCTTCAAATGTTCTAAGACCAGTAGTTTTTGATTTATAAAATGATGTATCTAAGAAAATACCAGCTAACATAAGAGTTGCTCTAGTTGGATCAAGAGGGATTTTATTTGAAACGCTATTATAATGAATCATTTCAGCAATAATTTCACTTGCACTTGAGGCGCTTGGTTCAATATAAGATAAAACTGTATTTTCAATAAAATCAGGTGCTCTTCTATGGTGATCTATAACAACAATTTTTTCGGTTTTTTCAAGAATTTGTGGACACATTGTCAAACTTGGCTTTGAAATATCGCAAACAATAACAGTTGAATCAGGTTTAACTAAATCTTGAGCTTCACGTTGTGAGCAAAATATTTCATTCATTTGTTCTCTATCATATAAAGAAGTTAAAGCAGTTCTTGTTTTTCTTTCGGTAAGTTTAGGTTCATAAACAATGTTCGATTCTTTCTGTAAAAAATCACATATGGACTTTACACCTAAACAACTTCCTAAAGCATCCATATCCATATCTTGATGTCCCATAATAACGATATTAGATGATCTTTGAATCAAACTAATAAGAGAATCACTAAAGACTCTAATTTTAACTTTATTACCAACTTCAACAGCTTCACTTTTGCCACCAAAGAATTCAAATTCGCTACCATATTTTGCAATAACAACTTGATCGCCCCCACGACTCATCGCAATATCAATTGCGTTACTTGCCATTTCGTTTAACTTATTTACATCTGGAAAATCATAAGCAAAACCAATAGATAAAGTTGGTTTAACAGTCTCCTTAACTTGAAGTTTTCTAACTTCATCAATAAGGTTAAACCCATTCTTTTTCATTTCGTTTAAAGATTCATAATTGCAAACAGCAAAATATGCATCATTACGATATGCTCTTAATAAACAATCATATTTTTTTGCGTAATTATTAATGATATCTTTAACTTTAGTAATAATGTCATTAACAACATCTGAATTACCAACAATATCGTTATAGTTATCAATCATAATAATTCCAATACAAGTCGCTTGGCTCTTATTGAAATGATATAAATATTCATAATCTGAAACATCTTTGAAAATAAATAATCCAGCAGCTTTTAAATATTTAACTTGATAATCAAAACTATTCTCAGAAATTAAAATAACATCACTAGTATTATTTTTATCTTTAAAATCTCTTAATTTTGGAAATACGTCAAAAATATTTTTTGAAATAATGTTCATTTGTCTTTGCTGTAACAAATCACTCTTCCATAAAATAATTCCATCTTCATTTACAATAACAAGCCCAATTTTCCCAAAAAGATAGACTTCTTTAATATCAGCACCAATTACATCGCTAATTTGAATATCACTTTTTTCACGAAGAACATTCATACGCCAAAAAGTTATAAGACATAA
>CAVKEL010000125.1:0-3115 GCA_963655445.1 Acutalibacteraceae bacterium
CATTATTAAAAATGATTTAACTAGAAACAATTAATATCTAAGCGAGGATAAAAATGAAATTTGATGAATTAATTCAAGCTGTAAAAGATTTTTGGTTACCTAAAAAATATAGACTTGAAAAATATCTAATAAATAGCGATGAAAAGAAACCTTTTGTTTTAATAATTCCAGGAGGCGGTTACCAAATGGTTTGTTCTTTCATTGAAGGTTTACCAATTGCTAAAGAATTAAATAAAAGAGGATATAATGCATTTATTCTTCGATATTCAGTAAAGAAAAATGCAAAATATCCAGCCCCACTTAATGATGTAATAAAAGCTATAAATTATATTTTCTCAAATGCTGAAAAATTAAATGTTGATACAAAAAATTATTCAGTTTGGGGATTTTCAGCCGGAGGACATTTAGCTTCTTTATATGGCGCTAATTATGAAAAATATAATTTAGCAAAACCTAGTGCAATAATACTTTCTTATCCAGTTATAACAATGGGAGAATTAACTCATGAAGGAAGTAAAAATAATCTTCTTGGAAAAAATCCAACTATTGAAGAAATTAATGCAACAAGTGTAGAAAAATTAGTTACTTCTAGTTTTCCTAATACTTATATTTGGTGTTCAAAAGAAGATAAAATCGTAAATCCAGAAAATAGTTTATTACTTGTAAAAGCCTTGAGTGATCATAATGTTAAATTCAAATTTCATGAATTTAACAGAGGGAAACATGGATGTGGACTTGCTAAAAATACTGAATGTGAGCCATGGTTTAACGAAGCTTTATATTTTTTAAAAGACAATTATGAATAAACCTAGATATATTGTTTTAACCGATATTAGTACTGGAATAGAAGTTGATGATAGACAATCTTTAATAAGACTTCTTCTTTATTCAAATGAAATAAAAATCGAAGGAATAATTGCCGTAACTTCTTGCTTTTTAAAAAATGGTGCAAAAAAGCATAATGAAAATATAATTCATCGGATTATAGATAAATATGAAAGTGTTAGAGATAATTTATTAATTCATGATAAAAATTATCCTAGCGCTAATTATCTTCATTCTATTACTTCAAGAGGAATCGATACTTTTGGAAAAGGATGTGGTAATGGTTTTTGTAAGGAAAAATATTCTAATAATAAAGGTGTAAGGTTGATAATTAATGCAATTGATAAAGAAGATTCTCCTTTATATATTGGCCTCTGGGGTGGAGCAAATACTCTTGCTCAAGCAATATGGACAGCAAATAAAGAAAAAAGTTATGATGAATTCAATACTTTTCTTTCTAAGATTCGTATATATTCAATTAGTGATCAAGATTATGCAGGTAAATGGATTCGTGAAACTTATGGAAATAAGCTTTTATATATAGTTTCACCATCCTTGCCTGATAGAAACGGAAGTAAAGAATACTATAAAGCCACATGGCCAGGAATATCTGCCGATAAATTCACTCATGGAAGTGAAAATGGAAAAGATAAAACTCATGGATTTAGTGGTGCAAATTATAACTTAATAAATAATAAATGGATAAGGAAAAATGTTAAAAAAGTGTCTCCATATGGGAAGATTTATCCATATTCAAGATTTATTTGTGAAGGAGATTCGCCATCATTTTTATGGTTAATTAATAATGGTTTAAATGATCCTAGTCATATTGAATATGGATCATGGGGAGGAAGATATACTCTTCAAAAAATCAATAATGAAAAATATCCTATCTATACAAATTCATTAGATAAAGTTTTAGGAGTTGATAATAAAATACATTATTCACCACAAGCTACTATTTTTAGATGGAGAGAAGAATTCCAAAACGATTTCCAAGCTCGCATAATTTGGACAAATACAAATGATTTTAAATTAGCAAATCATAATCCAATAGTTGAGGCTAAAAATAGGACAATAAATGCAAAACCAGGAGAAGAAGTTTTATTAAAAGTAAGAGCAAAAGATCCAAATAATGGAAAATTATTTTATAGTTGGTTTCATTATCCTGAAGCCGGAGGAAATGAATTTTATATAGACTTATCTAATGAAAAAAATAACGAACTAAAGGTAACTATTCCAACAATGACCAAAAACGATATCCATATAATTCTTAAAGTTAGTGATGATGGTATTCCTCCACTTACAACTTATGTAAGATTTATAATTAAAATTTAATACATATAAAAAAATGCTCATAGGTAAACTATTTTATTAAGTTCTATTTATTCTTAATTAAAAAAGCTTAATTTCAAAAAAATGAAATTAAGCCGAAAAAAGAGAAATAATGAAAAAAATTATTTAATTAAAAGTTCACCTTGAGAAATAAGTTTTCCACTCTTTTTATGGAATAACATAATCTCTGCACCTTTAAATTTGACATGAATCTTTTCGCCAATCTTAAAGGCAACGCCACCAAATATAACACCAGTAAGCAAGAAATTATCAATTTTAATTTTGATAGTTGTTTCCATACCAGCAGGCATAGCTGAATAAATTTCGCCTTCTATGCCATCTTTTTCATTGGTGGATATAAATTCTGGTCTAACACCAATTACATATTCTTTTTCTTTTACTTCTTCTAAGGTTTCAATATCTTCAACATGAGGAATGAAATATTTAAATACTTCATCTTTATTAGCTTTTTCAACATAATTTGATCTATTTTTCTTTTCTTCTTCAAGTTTCTTTTCTTCTTCTTGTTTTTTAGCTAAATTTTCTAACCATTCATCCATATTAATAGGTTTTAAAGGTTTAAAATTAACTGCATATTTATCAAAGATTTTTAAATCAAATGAGCCTTTAACATTTTTTCCATCAGCTTCAATAAAGTTAATTGAAGGATTACCAACAAAGTCAGCAACAAATAAATTATTTGGTTTTTTATAAACATCAAGTGGTGCATCAAATTGTTGGAGAACACCATTATTAATTAAACAAATCTTGGTTGCAAGAGTCATAGCTTCTAGTTGATCATGAGTGACATAAACAAATGTTGATCCTGTATCAATATGTAAACGTTGAAGTTCACTACGCATTTCAAGTCTTAATTTTGCATCAAGATTTGATAATGGTTCATCCATGAATAAAACTGATGGCTCAGGTGCTAAAGTTCTAGCAATAGCGACTC
>CAVKEL010000126.1:0-1469 GCA_963655445.1 Acutalibacteraceae bacterium
AATTTGTTATTATTTTCTCTATATCCAATAGTTAAATTCTTATCTTCCTTTTTAAATATTTTTGCATCACCTTTAACTAAAATATATTTATTAACAAAATCATCGAGAGTTGCACTATCAATAATTTCGCCATTTCTAATATATGTAATATAATTCGCACATCTTTCTAAATCACTAACAATTTGGGTAGAAAAAAGAATGGATACGCCTTCGCTTTCAACTAAATTTAAAAATATCTCAAGTATTTCATCGCGCGAAACAGGATCAAGTCCACTTGTTGGTTCATCTAAAATTAATAAATTTGCTTTATGAGATAACGCTAAAGCAAGATTTAATTTAACTTTCATACCTTGTGATAAATCTTTAATTTTCTTGCTTTCATCAATGCTAAATAGTGTTAAATATTTTTTAAATAATTCTTCATCCCAGTTTTTAAAAAATCTTCTTGTAACATTCTTTAAAGTTTTAACAGTAACAAAACGATAAGCATTAACTCCACCTAAAATAAATGCAATATTTTGCTTATTTTCTTCTTCGTTTTTTATAAATTCTTCACCATTAATCTTAATTGAACCAGTAAATGTAATTAAATTTAAAATAGCTTTCAAAGTTGTAGATTTTCCTGCACCATTTCTACCAACGAATCCCATAATCTTTCCTCTTTCAAGAGAAAAAGAAACATTCTTAAGTTCAAATGTTGGATATTTTTTGCATAAATTATTAATTTCTAAAATATTGTCCATATTCAATACCCCCTAACTTCTGTTGATATTATCAATCCTTTTTGTTAATGAAGGATGTGAAAATTTTAAAAATTCTAAAACTGGATTTGGATTTAAATATCCATAACCTCTTTTATAAAGTTTCGAAAGAGATTGTTTTAGTTCTTCTTTAAAACCGTTTTGCGCTGCAAAAGTATCAGCAGCATATTCGTGTTTTCTTGAAAAAATGTTATGAATAAATCCAGTAAAGTTTTCAATTAATTCGCTAGTTTCAAGGAAACAAATAAAAATCATAGCATAACTTATTTCTTCAAAACCAAAGTCATAAGAAAGATTTTTTGGTAATGTAAATAAAAATAAAATCACAACCATTAATGACAATTCGAAAAGCATAAATGGCGTTCCTTTGATGTTATCTTTATGTTTTGCATGCCCAAGTTCATGAGCAAAAATAGCCAATATATCATTAACTTCATAGTTTTCAATTAAAGTATCATAGATTACTATTCTTTTACTTTTACCTAAGCCTGTAAAATATGCATTTTCTTTGGTTGATCTTTTTGAAGCATTAACAACATAAATTCCTTCGATATGGAAATCATTTTTGTCCATTAATTCAAGAAGCTTTGTCTTTAATTCACAATCTTCTAAAGGAGTAAATTTATTAAATATTTTTTGGAAGTATGGAAAAACAAATCTTAAAACAAAAACAAATAAAATTAATAAAAGAATACATAAAACTAATGC
>CAVKEL010000126.1:1479-11404 GCA_963655445.1 Acutalibacteraceae bacterium
ATATGGATTTAAATATTTATAAAAAGTAAAGAATATTAAAGCTGCATCAAAATTAAGGGCAAATCCAAATATTAAACCGGCTATTCCATCGAAAATAAATGTTCCAACTTTTGTTCTATTAAACCCATAATCGGCTTCAATTTTAAAAGTATAATAGATTTCAAAAGGTAAACCGACTAAGAAATGTTCGACACTTATATAGCCTAAAATTGCTAAAAGTTGAACAATGTAAAATTCACTTACATAGTCGCCAATTGCTGAAAAAGAATCAGAATAAACCAAAACAAAAATAGGAATTCCTGTGATTATATCAGTAAATAATCGATGAATATTGATCACTTTTTGATATTTCATCCATTTATCATAATTTGCATCGTTAGTTAAAAATTTTAATGATTCAGGTGTAGGTCTTTTTGAACTATTTATATAAAGAACGTCATAAAAAATATTTAGAAAATAATTAAAAGTTATTACGCATAAGAGAAATATCTTCCAATCCATAAATTTCTTACCTACTCTTCTCCTTCATTATTTTGAGTTGTAATACTATTATTTTCAAGAACTAATTGATTTTTTTCTTTCTTTTTATTTTTAATTTTTAAATAAATTGATTTTATGTCAATTGAACAGAGCAAGACTGAAAAAACAACGATTGCTCCGCCAACAATTCTATAAACAGTTAGAACTTCATTAAGAATTAAAACTGAAAATATTGTTCCAAAAACTGATTCTTGTGAAAGTAAGATTCCTGATATTGTTTCATCAACATATTTTTCAGCAAATCCTTGAATAACATAAGCCAAAGCTGAACTTATAAGAGTAACGTAAATTACACCAATCCATCCTTCAAAACTTCCATTGCCAAAATGATTAACCTTAACAAATGGAACGACACAAATAGCAATAATACCCATAACAAAAAGTTGTAATCCAGCACATCCAAATGGTTTGTTATGTTGAGCTAAAGTCCCCATATAAGCAATTTGAATTGCAAAACATACAGCACCAAGTAAGTTATAAACTTCACCAAGACCAAATTGGTAACTAGTTCCATCATAATTTAAAACTGCTGTTCCTAATAAGGCGATAATTGCCGCAATTAAAAACCTTGGTGTAATTTTCTTTTTAAAACAAATAAAAGCAATAATTGGTACATAAACAACATTTGTTGCAGTAAAAAATGCACAACTTGAAACTGTAGTTAATTTTTGACCTTCAGTTTGAAAAAGATAGCCTAGGAAGGTAAAAATTCCACATATGATTGCCCCTTTAATTAACTTCTTATCTTTCCACCATTTTTCTTTAAATGAAAAAGCAAGGCAGATTCCTCCGCCAACCAAACCTTTAGAAACCATTATTGCAAGTGAAGACCATTCGTTATTTACAGCGAATTGCACGCCAATATAACCAAGTCCCCAAGCTATGCCAATAAAGAGTAATCCAAAGAAACTTAATCTATTCTTTGTCTTTTCCTTTAACATTTGTTGTCTCGCTTCCATCCATATATTGTAAAGTTACATTTTTTCTAAAATTTGAAGGTGTCATATCCTTATATTTAATAAAATTTAAGTTAAAGGTTTTAACATTACTATATCCTACATCTAAAGCTACATATAAGATTTGATCGTCAGTAGACGCAAGTAGTTCGCAAGCCTTATTAATTCTTATAAAATTAAGCAAGTTATCGAAGTTTTTTTCTGTGTAATAAAGTAAAGCTTTATTAATATCTGCTACTGATAAACCAAATTTTTGGGCAACTTTATTGCAATTAAGTTTTTCGATCATGTAATTTTTATATAAATAATCTGTGATTAAATAAGCATATTCTTTTGAGTTACGACTATATACAGTTTTTTGATGCAAATGTTGATAAATTTTTCGATATTCCATAGGTGAAATTCCTATGCTAGATTGGAAATGTTTTGAAATATGAGAAGCATCAACAAATCCAAGTAAATTTGCAATATCGTTCAAAGATAAATCGGTATGAATCAAGTAATCTGTGGCTTTTTCAATTCTTATATCATTTAAGATATTAATAAATGAAACGCCAGTTAAATCCATAATATGCTTAGAAATTGAAGATTCAGACATATAAAAAACTTTGCTTAGTTTTTCAAGAGTTAAACCCTCGCTAGAATGAGCATAAATATAAGTTAAAATTGATTTTCCTTGAGTACGAACAACTCCTGATTCTTTTTGTAATTCTTTTCCTCTGCTTTCAAAAATACATCTTTCACCAAAAATCATTATTTCAACGATTTTATTTGCAATATAAAGCTCACTTAATGGTTTTGGTTTCTTTTCTTCTAAAGCACTAGCAATACCTAATTCATTTTCGATGTCATTAAATAATGCATCCATTACCTTAGCCTGGGAGTCATTTAAATATAATGCTGGATATTTCGATATAATTTGAAATAATTCAGCAATTGCATCATTTGGTGATAAATTTGATGCATTTTTTAAAGAATTATTAATATATGAATAATCATAAATTACTTTTTTAAATTGAAGTGTTTCTAAAACTTCAGTAATATCGCTGATTTCCCAAGGAATTATTGCAATCATTGTATTTGGAATAATTTTATAACTAGTTCCATCAACTACGATATTTCCATAGCCTTTTTTGAAATATAAAAAACGAGCCGCTTGATGAATAAGTGGTTTTGTAGGTTTTTCAATAACTTCATTATCAAATGAACATATTTTAGTGCGGTCAACCTCACTAGCATATCCATCTTGTAAAACTGCTAATTTATCCATAATTCAACCAACTATTATTCTACATTTTTTGAATCTTGTTTACAAATACAATATCTATCAAATATTGAGAATTATTAACAAATAAGAAAACCGCTCATAAGTGAATTATGAGCGGCTATATCTAATCAATTTGCTACAAAAGGGGATAGCAAACTAATTAAATTTTATTATTATAAATTCTTCAATAATTAACCAAGGATTAACATTGAAACAACTAAGATAATAAGTGATGCACCAGCGATGCAAAGGACTGGTTTCCATGACCATTTAACCCAGGTTGAATAATTAACGTGAGCAATGGCTAAACCGCCCATGATAGCTCCACAAGTTGGAGTAATTAAGTTAACAACACCATTGGCTGCGACGAAAGCCATAATTGAAGTTTCGACTGAACCATTATAACCACTAACACCTTTATCAATTAAACCTTGCATGATAGGTGAAACGATTGGTGAAGATAAACTTGCTAAACCAGATGATGATGGAACTAAGAATGATAAACCTACGTGTAAGAGATAATCTAAACCAATGAATAACCAGCTTGGCATACCACTAGCTGCTAATCCATTAACAGAGACTTCAACTAACCACATACCAGCACCAGTTTCGCTTAATAAAACTGTTGAAGCACGTGCAAGAGCAATAACTAAGTTAACTCCGATCATATCGCAGAAACCATTAATAATAGTTTTACTCAATAAACTACGATCTTCCATTCCAACAAAGCCAATAATGATACCCATGAACATGAACCACATAGCGGCTTCATCAAAGTACCACCAGCCAAGAGGAGTACCAGTTAAATATTGTGACCAACCAAAGACAGCTAAGAAAGCATCTTCATCGCCACCAAAAGCGACATCTTGCCATGGAATGAATCCAATAATCATGACTAAGAAAGTAAATCCGAAGATCCATAAAACAGCAATTTGTTTTTTGGTTAATTTAATATTTTCTAAGCCTTTTGTAGCATTTCCATAAGCTTCATCACAATCTTTTAATTCTTGTAAAGACATAAAGGTTGAACCTTTGTCTTTTAAGACTTTTTTAGCATAAATAACGACAAATGTTGTTGCAATTGCGTAAGAGACTAACCATAAGACAACACCTTCAGTAAGAATAATGGCTTGGTTAACTGAAACGCCAGCTGCACTAACTGCAGCACCAACAGCAAATGGGTTGACGGTTGAACCGAGAACACCAACACCAGCGCCAAGTAAAACTGTAGCACAACCAACGAGTGGATCCATGCCAGCAGCATACATTGTAGCGGCTAAAAGAATATAGAAACCAACGGTTTCTTCGCACATACCATAAGTGGTACCGCAAATTGAGAAGATAAACATTAAGACAGGAATTAAAATAACTTCCTTGCCATGTAACTTCTTAACTAATGCTTTAATTCCAGTTTCAAGAGCACCAGTAGCATTTGTTAAAGCTAAGAATGCGCCTAAACAGAAAACGAATCCAATGACACCAATAGCATCTTGAAGACCTTTAATTGGGGACATAAAGATTTGGGCAAGAGTTGCACCATTAACGGTTTCTGGACCCTCAGCACCAGTATAGGTTTGACCATTAGCAAACCAAGTAATCATCGCAACGACTAAAATAACAATCAACAAAATTCCGAATGTACCAAGATGGAACTTAATTTTTTTCTTTGGTTCGTTTGTTTCTTGGGTACGGTTTGTTTCTGTACTCGCCATAATTTGTTTTTCCTCCTATTATAAGAAAACAATTTTATTTTTCTATGATAGTACCAGTTTTACCATCAAGAGCCTCTCCGGCTTTTTGAAGTGATGTAATTAAAGCAACGCCACCATGCTCATTTTCTTCGACAAATTGAATACATGATTGTACTTTAGGTAACATACTTCCTGGAGCGAAGTGACCTTCGCTAATATATTGTTTCGCTTCAGATAAGTTCATCTTAGCTAATGCTTTTTGATCTGGTTTATTGAAGTTGATACAAACTCTATCAACCGCAGTAAGAATCACAAGCATATCAGCACCGATATCTAAAGCAAGCTTAGCACTACTTCTATCTTTATCAATGACAGAAGCAACACCTTTCAAACCGTCAGCAGTCTCCACTACTGGAATTCCACCTCCGCCGACCGTAATCACAATGCATCCTGCCTCAACAAGTTTTTCAACTACATTAAGTTCAACGATACGTTGTGGTATTGGTGATGGGACGACACGACGATAGCCACGTCCTGCATCTTCGACGAATGTGTAGCCCTTTTCTGCTGCAATTCGATTAGCTTCTTCTTTTGAATAGAACATACCAACAGGTTTAGTAGGTTTTTTAAATCCAGGATCATTTGGATCAACTACGACCTGAGTTACAACAGTTGCACATTCTTTTTTAATACCTCTTTTAAAGAGTTCTCTTTGAATGGCTTGTTGTAAATGGTAGCCTATATATCCTTGAGACATTGCACCACATTCTGGGAATGGCATTAATGGAGTTTTTCCTCCATTATTTGCACTGAAATCCATTGCAAGATTTATCATTCCAACTTGTGGGCCATTACCATGACCAACGATGATGTCATATCCTTTCTCAGATAAATCAACGATGGTCTTGGCAGTCTCTTTAACAAGTTCTAATTGTTCCTCTGGAGTATTGCCTAAGGCATTTCCTCCAAGAGCAATAACTAATCTCTTATTCATAAATAGCCCTTGTACTCTAATTATTTAAGAGTTGCATACATAACAGCTTTGATTGTATGCATTCTGTTTTCAGCTTCATCAAATACGACTGATTGATTTGAAGTAAAAACTTCATCTGTAACTTCCATTTCTGGAAGACCATATTTTTCATTAATATCACGACCAATTGAGGTATTTAAATCGTGGAATGATGGTAAGCAATGTTCGAAAATACAAGTTGGTTTTGCATAACTCATAAGTTCTTTATTGACTTGATATGGTTTTAAATCTTTAATTCTTTGTTCCCATTTGGCTGGATCTTCACCCATTGAAAGCCAAATATCGGTATAAATAACATCTGCATCTTTTGCACCAACTTTTGGATCTTCTGTTAAATTAATACTTCCGCCAGTTTCTTTGCAAATTTCTTTACATTGATCTATTAATTCTTGTTTTGGCCATAAATCTTTTGGAGCACAATTGGTAAAATGCATACCAAGTTTTGCACTAACGACCATTAAAGAATTAGCAACGTTATTTCTTCCATCTCCCATGAAAGTAAGTTTAACGCCACGACTATATCCTAATTTTTCTTCAATTGTCATGACATCAGCTAACATTTGAGTTGGATGGAAATCATCAGTTAAACCATTCCAAACTGGGACTCCACTATATTTAGCTAAATCTTCAACGACTGATTGTTTGAATCCACGATATTCGATTCCATCAAACATTCTTCCTAAAACTTTAGCAGTATCTTCAAGTGATTCTTTTTTACCCATTTGGCTTGAACCACTATCAAGGAATGTAACTCCCATTCCAAGATCCATACCTGCAACTTCGAAAGCACATCTTGTTCTTGTTGAAGTTTTTTCAAATAATAAGACAATATTTCTTCCGCTTAAATACTTGTGCTCAACACCATTTTGTTTCATTGCTTTGAAATTGTGTGAGAGATCAAGTAAATATCTAATCTCTGCTGGTGTAAAGTCTAATAATGTTAAAAAACTTCTTCCTCTTAAATTAACGCCCATAATTTTAATTTTCCCTTCTTATTTATATATAAATTTAATCTTCACGCCATAATGGCATTGACATACATCTTGGGCCGCCTCTTCCACGGCTAAGTTCGGCACTTGGAATTTCAAGAACGGTTAAACCATGTTTTCTTAAAATTTCATTTGTAACATCGTTTCTTTGGTAAACAACAATCTTACCAGGAGCAATACATAAGGTGTTGCTACCATCGTTCCATTGTTCTCTTTCACTAGCGATTCTATCTTCGCCACCGCATTTAATAACTTCAACATGTGGGATTTCTAAGTAATGTTCAAGAATCTTTTCAAGTGAAGAGTTAACTTCTTTAATATTTAATTCACCATTACCTGCATCAGTAATTTCGAAAACCTTTAATGGTCCTAAAATTCCTGGGTGAACTGTAAATTTATCAACATCAATTTGTGTAAAGACAGTATCAAGGTGCATGAATGCTCTTGAAACTGGAATTGAGAATGCTAAGACAGTTGTGAATGATTCGTCTTTAGCTGCAAATAATTTTTTAGCTAATGCTTCAATTGCATCAGGTGATGTTCTTTGAGAAATACCAACACCTAAAACTTTTTCGCTTAAAACACAAATATCGCCACCTTCAATATTGAATGGACTTGTTCTATCGCTGTATCTTGAAATTAAACCAGCAAAATCTGGATGATATCTAAAGATATAATCAGCATAAATTGTTTCTCTATTTCTGGTTGGGAATCTCATTCTATTTAATGAAACACCATGACCAATTGAACCAAATGGATCACGTGTGAAATAAAGATTTGGCATTGGATCAACAATTAATTTTGATGGTTCGCTAACAAGATCAACAAGTGAATCATTGAATGGACCACCAACTTCTTTTAAGGTAATACCTTCCATGGTTTTTAAAACAAGTTCTTTACCTTTATAATTATCCATTAAATAGTTATAAAGTCTGTCTTGCCATGTTTTGGTATGAACATCAGCTTCTTCTAACCATTGATAGATAAATGGCTTGATAAGTTCTGGATGTAAATTGAAAACTTCTGTCATTAAGTCTTCAAGATAGACAACTTCTACTCCATTATCTCTTAAAGTTTGAGCAAAAATGTCATGTTCTTCTTGAGCGACTTTTAAAAATGGGATGTCATCAAATAAAAGTTCTCCCAAAGTATCTGGTGTTAAATTTAATAATTCGCGACCAGGGCGGTGAAGTAAAACTTTTTTTAAAGGTTTAATTTCACTCTTTACACAAATTCCTTTCATAATTTTCCTCCTGATTTATGTAATGTAATAAAGACATTCGTCTATTTGCATCTATGCGCTTGAAAGCGCTTTCAAAGCATCTACATATTAACAATTTAAAAAATCAAGTATCGGAAATAAATTGATAAAAGATTTGTAAAAATTGACATTTTAGAAAATAAACAAAAAGATATAATCGTAAAAACTACGACTATATCGATATTATTTGCATAAATTGTTTACATTAGAAAAAAAGAATAAAAACTTTATTTACTAAAATTTATATTCTTTTTCTTTAATAAAAGTTATTTTTGTATTCAAAAACTTTGTTACAAAATTAAAATTTCAAGATATTCATACGTGAAATAAACACGAACTAATGGTGACAAGAGCATTGATGAATCATTGATTCGTCACTTGTGAGTTTATTATCTTTATAAAGTTTGATGGCTTCTTTTGTGTCGCCTTGAACGCCACAAAATACTTTAATACCAGCTTCTCCTAAAAGATAAACGGCCATATCGCCAATTCCGCCACAAATTAAAGCTTTAACATCAAATGAAGCTAAATATGGAATTAATTCTTTGTGAGAATATCCTCCATTATCAATTACTTTTTCTTCATTAGTGTCTAAATCAACAATTAAAAAGTTTTCTGTATCGCCAAAGTGTTGACCAACTGTTTTATCTTCGACGTTGTAAGTTAATGCAATCTTCATATTTTTTCCTCGCTTAAAACAATAAGATTATAATCATTATTTTTTAAATTCCAAATAATATGCTTAGTTAGTTGTAGTAAAAACTTTATGTCG
This sequence comes from Acutalibacteraceae bacterium, assembly GCA_963655445.1. GTDB lineage: Bacteria > Bacillota_I > Bacilli_A > RFN20 > CAG-826 > Onthovivens. Next base: position 9,989 of record CAVKEL010000126.1, read on the forward strand.
ATTAGTTAAAAGTAAAGCATCATCAATTGTTACGCATTGTTCGATGTTTGTTAGCATCATGATTACAGTTCTAGCAACCGCATATAATTGATTTACATTTATATCTTTAATTTTTAAAAACTCAATTTCTCCAAACCTAGCCTTATAAAAAGCTATTGCTTTAATTTCTTTATTTTTTAAGCAATAAGAGTCATCTGATATCATTTTGCAAGTTGTGTCATATACTAAATATTGCCACATTTGTGTGAAGTCTTCAGTCTTTTTAATATTACTTTTTGTTGTTTTAAAATCCCACAAAACTCCATCAATAAATACATCTCCATCAGCACCTTTTAACTTTTCAGTACATACTCCAAAAGTTGGATTAAAAATAACATCACTATTTTCTTTAACCATTCCTCTTGAAATAAAATCATCATAGAAAACTACTCCCATCTGATTTACTTCTTTTAAAATTTCACTATCTTCTCTATGGACATAATTAATTGTTTCTTCGTTTGGAATCCATTTTGTTCTTGCTGCATGTTCTAAACGAGCAAAAAAGCACGACATTCTCGTTACATCTTTTAAAGTTACTTCATTATCTCCATAAATATATCTTTCCATTTCTTCTAAATAAAACTCAAATTTATCATTGATAAATTCTTGTTCAATTGCATTAAAACATTCAATTCCTCTTTCAGCAGCAAGATTATCTAAAACTGCTTCTTTATTGTTTTTGATAGTTCTAGCAATCATAAATCTCGCAACATAATCAAAAGCAGTTCCTACAACTGATGCAAAAGATGTAGCATACAATCCATACGGTACTTTAATCCTATACTCCAAAGAGAATGGTTTCTTTTTAGAAACGGTTTTGTAAAGATCATCTTTTGGTCGAGAGAGTTTAAGGTAATTTGTAAATTCTTTTCGACCTTCATAAATTTTTGACATAATTGCCCTCCTTACTAGTATTACGTTGAGAATTTTGAAAAATTACCGTTTTTTTAAAGAAAAAATTAAAAAAGATGCGATCTTTTTAACCGCATCTATAGTTCTAAATGATTTTTATTTGATACTAAGCAAGTTCTTTAATTGTTACATCAATTCTATCTTTAATTTCTTTTTCAGTTAAAATTTTCATAATAGAAAATAAATTTGGCGTAACCTTTCTTGTAGTTAATGCAATACGAATGATTTCGCAAGCATCATTTATATTTCCACTCCATTTACTTGGATCTTCCTTATAAACTTTATTATCGGTACAGAAATTATATTTCCCTGCGACTTCTTTAACTTTATTAAACCAAGTTTGTTCATCAAAGGAAACATCATAATTATCTTTATAATCTTTCAAGAAATTAACTATTGTTTCTTTATTAATATTAGGATTAATTTCCTTTTTAATATCTTTTGACATCTTTAAATATTCATCAT
>CAVKEL010000127.1:0-7959 GCA_963655445.1 Acutalibacteraceae bacterium
AGTTTTTCAACAAGCTACGCTTGTTGACTAATTGTTTTTAACTTATAGAAAAAGGACTGTTGTCCAACCTATTTATTTTTTAGGTTTTTCAACAGCCCCTAGTTATTTGAACTCCAAAAGGTTTTAATTGGGGACATATCTTTTAGAGGACAAATCTTAAAGGAGACATCTTTAAGTATTTAATTAAATCAATCCCATTCAGTTCCGGTAACTGTCTCTAAATCAACACCTTTTGTTTCATGAACCTTTGTAAGAAGGATGAAAAGTGCAACAACGATGAATAGACAACAAACTGCAAGACAGAGCCAGCCCATATTCATGAAGTTTTGACCGACAACGATAAGGACCATACCTAAGACTGTACCAACAAGAAGCATGAGTGACATAACTGCCATAACGGATGCACGAATCTTTGATGGTGAACTTTCGGCTGGGATTGTAAGGAATAGGGTATCGGACATTGACCAAAGGGCACCAATTGATACTCCATAGAAAGCACCTGCTGCAAAGAATCCCCAGTCAAGTTCAGATGAGACTATGAATAAAGCAAGCATGATAGCGGTAATCGATCCAAAGACAAGGCATGATTTCTTTCTACCAAGTTTATCTGAAAGGAATCCAGCAAGAATTGTTGTACCACCATTAAAGAATGGGAAAACAATAATAGCTTTTGAAACTTCATCAACTGACATACCACTAGCCATAATGGTTTCATAGTATGATGTATAAATTGTAGCAGCCGAGAATAAAAGGGCGGCTATAGCGGCAAATCTAGTTTGTTTATGTTGGAAGATGAACTTAATAGCATTGAAAACACCGCCTTTTTGAGCAGATTTATTCTTTTTGGCTTCTTCTACTCTTTCTCTTTTTTGTTCATCAGTTAAGCTAAGATAGCTAATTCTTTCATCAATGAATACAGGAGTTTCACGTGTGAAGAATATTGATAATAAACCAACAGCAATAGCAACAATAACAGGAATAAGATAAACCATTCTCCAAGCACCTAAATCACTACCTTCAGGCATAAAGACTGTTCTTAAAACACCAATTAAAGAAACAGAAGCAAGAGCAATACCTTTCATAACAAAGCATAGAGTCGCTCTTTTTTCTTTTGGCGCAACTTCCATAATATAGAGAACTTGCACATCGTTTGGGGTAACAAACGAGAGAATGATAACACCAACTACATAGACTAAGAAGTGTGGGGCAATCATGATAATAAACATACCAACTCCAAATACACAAGTATTGATCATGAGGAATAATCTTCTACCATATTTATCAGAGAGTGATTTATAAAATGGTGCTGCAAACAAGAATATAATTGAGAAAACACTAGTAATTGCCATAGTGTTAATTGCTTGCTTGTAAGCAGGATCATTTACATCGCGTGAAGTAATGTTGAAAAAGTCAAAAATAATCGACGACTGCATCGCACTATTAATATTTGAAGTAACTTCATCAATAATATAGATAACAGTAATAACAACGACTAAGATTGCAAAATAGTGTGCTGGAAGTGGTTTAGCTTTTACACGTTGCCATTTTCTCAGCTCTTTTTCTTCTTTTGCTTTCTTTTTTGCCATTTTTTCTGGCGACAGCTCTTTGTGCATTATTAACCTCCTAAGTTTTTATAGCCTTTAATAAAATTATAAAGATGATTCACGCAATTCACTTTTTAAATTAATCAATAGACTACAATACTTTCGATATTATTTGTTATTTCCTCAGTAGTTAATGCAATTAAATAAACTATTCAACCAATAATTATTAAATAGAAAATTTGTTTAGAATGCCAAAAACTTTCAATAGCAAATATATCTGTTTTTATTTAACTTAATGTTATTTTCTTGAAAAAACGTTGTCAATAATTGCGAAACAAAAATTTTCGCAACAGTAATACAAGATTTCATCATACTGTTTTAATTGCAACAAAATGTTGTTTTATGTATGAATTTAATTGTGTTTATGTCACAAAATGAAAAAGATACAGTTGTAACTTTTTTAAACAAAATAATATTTTAACGAGCGGACAAACAAAAAACGCAAATTTCTTTGCGCTTTTGTATATTTTTTAATTATTAACGATCCATTTTAACGTGGAGTACCCCAATATCATTTGTTACCCATAAACCATAATCGTATTCATCGCCATTTCTAATAATAGTTGGAACGTAATTACCATCATCAGTAAAGAATCCTTCAGTAACTGAGACGTATCCTTGACTTCTTTGATTTAAAAAGTCTCCAGCATGAACAACGCTAGTTGTTTCAACTATATTAAATTTAGGATAAAGCATAAGTCTATAAGCATCTCCTGTTAAATAGAATTCGCCATTTCCTTTATAAACAATAAATCCTTTAGCACGATAAGATGAATATTGGGCCGCCATATGTCGATTATCCATATTAGTATCAGATTTTGCTCCTAATGCAAGTTCAGGAGGATTTAAGAAACGGATTGAACCGATATAATCGCCAAAATCTATATAACCATTAGCTTGTCCTTCATATTGACCAACAGCATATAGCTTTCCAGTTCCTTGATATTCTTCAATAAGATGCTTTGAATTATTTAATATTTTAATTGATCCTGTAATCTCACCAACTAATGGTAATAATTGTTTCATGGTTGGGTTATCTCCCATTAAATGCAACATTTCTTTTAATTCTGGATTAACTATTGCAGCAAACATATCAATACCAAAGAAGTGAATTCCTGTTAATTGATATTCAGCAACTGCTCTCATTGAATTAACAATTGCTTGAGGAGTTGGCATTGATTCAGGCAAATAGAAAGTATTATCTAAAGAAGAATAAGTTTTAAATAATTCATCGCAGGTTACGTAATCCGATAAGTAAATGTCTGGAGCAATTGCATCAATATGTTTTGCAAAATTTTTCCATAATGAGAAAACTCTAGTAGAAGCTCCTCCAGATGGATAATTAGTTCCAGGAATATGTGAATACATTTCTCCAAGCCAAACATTTATATACATTGGTAAATCTAAAACTTCTTTACCTTTTCTTGTTACTTCATCAATATATTTAACAAAATAGTAAGCTGAAAAATATTCTGCAGCATAAAAGCCAAAAACTTCATCCCAAGTCCCTTTTTTATTAGCAAAGCTTGCAACTTCTTCAGGAACTTCGGCGTTAAATAAAGCGTTTGCTTCTGGTGAATAATCTCGAGGAGAACCAATAAGTCCTGGTTCATTTTCTACTTGGACACCAATTACTGTTTCATCACTATTATTTTCTTTAATAAATTTGCAAAGAGCTACGAAAGCTTTTTCATCAGCTTTTCTTGTTTCTGTTGAGATTGGTGAAAGTGAACGAATTTCAACTCCATCTGCGGCTTTTGCCCATAAAAACCTTTCTTTATTTAACTTTACCCAACTTGGAACATAATGGGAATTTCCATTTTTCCAAGCGCCAAACCAAAGAATAATAAGTTTTAATCCGCTATTTCTAGCTCCTTCAATTAACATTTTAACTTGCGAATAATCAAATTGACCTTCAACAGGTTCAAATAGTTCCCAATGGACTGGAGTTGCTATTGTATTAAGTCCTAGTCCTTTTGTCGTCTTAAAAGCTACCTTCATTACTTCTGCGTTAGAAGATGAAGAATTGTTAACTTGTCCGCCAATTGAGAAAAATGGCTTTCCATTAACTTTGAATAATGATTTCATATGTGAATTTCTCCTTATTTAATCGCTATAAAGCGAATTTTTCCAAAAATAATTTTAATGATAAACAATTATTTTATGCGATAAATTAAAGATCTTAATTTTTCGAAAGATTGTTTCGTTAAAGTATTAAGCATATCGTAAAGATAATTTGGATCAACTGGACATCCTTTTTCAAGCCATCTATTTACTGAAGCAAAAAAGCCAAAAGTAATATAAGTTGCGCAAGCATCTAAATAAATTTCATTTTCGTCTTGAACATTTCCCCAATAATGATAATAAAGTTCTTTCATGTTTATACGCATTGGTTGAGTTACTTCATTTACGATGTTAGTATTTTCAATAAGAACTGTTAAAACTTCTCTTTCCTTTTTAATATTTTCAAAAAAACTAATGAATACATCTTTTACAATCTCATGGTTTCTCATTTCTATTTTGTCTACAAATGGCATGTAATCATGAATGAATTCATCTTTAATTTCACTAATAACATCAGCCACATTATTGTAATGCGTATAAAATGTAGAACGATTAATGTCTGCTTCTTCACAAAGAGCAGTTACAGTAATTTGATCAATCTTATTATTTTTAAGTAAATCAATTAAAGATTCTTTGATTAGCCTTTTTGTCATGAAAGTCCTTCTATTTTTCATACATTCCTCCTTAATTATCAAGAATTCCAACAAAAGTTTATCAACATGATGTTGACTTTCCAACACCTAGTTGATATTTTTATAACAATAAGGCAAAAGCTTGTCAATAGTAAATTAAAAGAAATATAGATGCTTTGGGATAATTTTTAGTTTAAAAGCATTTAAAGGACAGGAAAGAAAATGAAACTTTTTGAAAGAAAACAGTTAAATAGATTAAAGAAGATGCAAGGCAAAAAGAACTATGCTGGTTATTTTATTGTTTTTGCAATTATTATATTTTTAACAAGAATCACAAATGAACTTTCTACGAATCTATCGACATATATTCAATCTTCTGTTGTTACTGAATTTTTTGTTAAAGATGGTGTAACTTATGAAGCTGCTTTAACTAAATATTCATTAATTAATATGGCTGTTAGTGTATTTACAATGTTTTCAATATTTTATAAATCTCTTGCGGATATTTTAGGAAGAAAAGCTGTAATGGTTATTAATTCAATTGGTTTAGCAATTGGAATGTTTTTATGCTATCTTTCTCCTGTAGTTGCAGTTTATTGTATAGGAGTAGCAGTTTATACATTTTTTACCCAAAACGATTTACAAATGATTTATATAATGGAAGTTGCTCCTAAAGGAAAAGGAACAAGTTTTTTTGGAGTAGTGAAGTCCCTTGGTATTTTAGGGATGGTCTTAGTACCAATTTTACGTGATACAGTCATGCAAAATGATCCTACTAAATGGAGAAGTGTTTATATTGTTCCTTTAGCAATTTGTTTATTAATTTGTTTATTATCAATTATTTTTCTTCGTGAATCTAATACATTTATTGAAAAAAGAATTAGTTTTTTATCATTAACTGATGAAGAAAGAAAAATAAAAGCTAAAGAAAAAAGTGATGTTGGCATTTTTAAAGCAATTGGATATATTTTTAAACATAAAGAAGTATTAATACCTGTAATTGCTTTTATGTTTTTTGGAATGTGTTCAATGGCAGCATATTCTTATGTTGAATCACTTATGACTTCAAATGGATTATCCCCTAAAGATGTAACTAAAGCACTTTATGTTTATCCATTTATTTATGCAGCACTTTCTTTTATTGGAGGAATTATTGCTGATAGAATCGGAAGAAAACCAGTCTTGATAGCCTCTGGTTTCATGACTGCATTTGGTTTTATTGCTTTTATATTGGGTTGCAAAAATGGAATTAATCCATATGTTATCGGCTTATTAAATGGAATTTATCTTGGAGGATATTTTGTTGGAATAGATTATATGAGTATTATGTTACTAGAAAAAGTTCCTACAAGAATTAGAGGATCAATTATGGGTGGAGCAATGATGATTATGATGGGGGGATGTTTCCTTGGAGTTGGTCAACTTATGATATTAATGAATGTTGTTAACTTAAATTTTGCAGCACTTTCAGTTATTGTGCCTTATAGTTTAATAGGAACAATTATTACAATATTTAAAGTTAAAGAAACTAAAGGTACTGATCTTAATGCAATGGATTAAATACGTAAAAACGTATAAAAAATATAGGAGAAAGAAAAAATGGATGAAATTAAATTACCAAATGAAGTTATGCAAAAAATAATGGCAGAATTCATGAAAAAGCCAAAAGTCACAAATGAAATTTCATATTCACGAATGAAAATTTCATTAACAGATGCAAACTTTTTCTATTTTTCACTTGATGGTGAAAAAATTTCTATGTGTCACTCGAAAGCTTCTGTTAAAGATGGAAGAACGCTTGATACAAGGACTGCAACTTTTAAATCAATGAGTGGTGAGGAAGCTCATGGAAAGATGGAAATATCTATTGTTTTTGAACAAAATGGTCTTAGGTTTATAAATCACATTACATTATTAAAAGATAAAAGATATTTTATTTCTCAAGGCGAATTAGAAGATTTAGAAAAAGAAACTGAAACAAATTATATTGCTCCTTTAGATTTTGCTTATCCAAATAATGAATGCAAACCATTGTTTTTATCATTAGATCAAAGAATGCTTCTTGTTCCTTATGATAATGATATGTGGGTTCGTTATGAATCAGATCACCTTAGACCTGGAAGAACAAGTTATGAAGTAACCGCTATTTTTGAAGCAAAAACAAATACTGGAATGGTAATTGGTGCACTTGATTTTGATAATTGGAAAAATGCTATTAAGTGTTCAGCATTCGATGCAAGATGTTATGAAGCTTTTTCAGGAGTTGCGGATGCTTGTACTCATGATATATATCCTCATGGAACTCTTATTGGTAAAAGCGTTAAATCTTCAAGATTTATGTGTGGATGGTATGAAGATATAAAAAGTGGGATGGAAGAATATGGAAAAGTCGCCATGGAAGGCAAGTTTTTCTTTGATTGGAAAAACGTTGTTCCATTTGGTTGGAATAGTTATTCTTGCACCGTTGATATGTTTAAAACGTTAGAATCATGGGAAACTACATCAGATTTTTTTAATAAAGAACTTAAAAATTTTAAAGATTCAGAAGGTTGTGCTTATATAAATCTTGATGCAAATTTTGGTCTTCCAAAAGATGCAATTAAAGAAGTAATTAAAAACATTAGAGCAAGAGGACAAAAGCCAGGTTCATATATGGCCCCTTTAGCTGGACATAAATTACTTGGATTATTACCTTTAAGAAGCAATCCATCAAAAACCATTCTTGATGTAATTATGAAAGATGATAATGGTAATCCTTATCCTTCAATGGATGGTTCAATTCCTGTAGATATTACTTTACCAGAAGCTGAAGAAAACCTTAGATTAACAATAAGAGATCTTGTTGATACTGGATTTGATTATATTAAAATTGATTTTTTATCTCATGGTGCAGTTGAAGGAAAAAGATACAATAAATCGATAAGAACTGGAAGACAAGCGATAATGTATTTTTATAACATTCTTCGCGAAGAATTAGATCCTAAAAAAGTAGGAAGAGAGATCTTTATTGATTTATCAATTGCTCCTTTATTTCCAGCTGGATATGGTCATGGTAGGAGATGTTGTTGTGATGCTTTTGGGCATCATGAAGATGTAAGATATATTCTTAATGCTTTAAATTATGGTTGGTGGACTAATAAAACTTTATATCGTTTTTCAGATCCAGATCATACTGTATTAGAACAATCTTTTGTTGATGGAAGAGGTGAAACTGACTTTAATTCTGCTAAATCAAGATATAATGCTTCAGTAATTTCAGGAACTATTATGCTTCTTTCTGATAACTATGGACCAGCTGGAAAAGAAGAGCAAATTAATGAAGCACGTCGTAGAACAATTGAACTCGCAAATAATGAAAAATTAAATGAAGTTGCACGTTTCCATGAAGCTTTTAAACCAGCTTACTTATATGATGGAACAACTAATGTTTATTATTTACATCATAATAATCGACATTTTGTAGCATTATTTAATTTTGAAGGTGAAGAAAAAATAGTTTCAGTGCCTGCTTCAGTTATTGGTATGAAAAATGAAGGTACTAAACTTAACTTAAATAATGGAAAAGAAGAAAAATATAGTGAATTAATTATAGAAAAATTAGGCGCATACGATTCTGTAATAATTGAAGTTTTTTTAATATAATTAATATATATAGAATA
>CAVKEL010000128.1:0-5673 GCA_963655445.1 Acutalibacteraceae bacterium
GGTATAAATTGTGCGTGTATGGTCACAATCTCTCTAGCCTTAAGCCATAAATTAAGGACTACCTGTTCAAAATAAAATTTGTTTAGAATTTATTGATGAACAGAAAGATGAAAACATACCTAATTTTTTCTTTATATAGGAGGAATTATTAAAAATATGAAGAAAATGTCAAAGATGATGTTTGTTGCAGCTGCTACTCTCTTAGTTGGTGGATTAGCAAGTTGTGGTGGCGGAAGCACTACCGATACCTCAACCTATAAGGTTGCAATGATTACCGATTATGGTGATATTACCGATGAATCCTTTAACCAAGCTACTTATGAAGGTTGTAAAGAATTCTGTGATGCCAACAAAATTGATTTCAAATATTATAAACCATCAGATAATGGTGATGCTCAAAGAATTGAATCAACTGAACAAGCAATCGATGCTGGATATAATGTTGTAGTTATGCCAGGTTATGCTTTTGCACCATGTATTAAAGCAGTTGCTGCAAAATATCCAGAAGTTAAATTCATTGCTCTTGATGTTAGCGCAGGCGATTTAGGTTCTGATTATACTTTACCATCAAATGTTTATTGTGCAGTTTACCAAGAAGAATTAGCTGGTTATATGGCAGGTTATGCTGCTGTCAAAGAAGGATATACCGATCTTGCTTTCTTAGGTGGTATGTCAGTTCCTGCAGTCGTTAGATATGGATATGGATATGTCCAAGGTTGTGATGCTGCTGCTGAAGGAAAAGCTATTAGCATTAAATATGCTTATGGTAACCAATTCTTTGGTGATGCCGATATTAAAGCTTTCACCGATGTTTGGTATAAAGATGGCGTAGAAGTTACCTTCGCTTGTGGTGGTGGTATCTATACTTCAGCTTGTGATTCAGCAAAAGAATATAATGGAAAAGTTATTGGCGTTGACGTTGATCAATCCTATATTATCAATGGAAGTTATGGCGATGGAATGTGCATTACTTCAGCTATGAAGGGTTTAGCAGCTACCGTTAAAACTAAATTAAAAGATACCATTTTAGATAATAAGTGGACCTCAACCATTGAAACCTTAGGTTTAGTTTCCGGAACTGATCCAGAATCAAATTATGTTCAATTACCAATGGCTTCATGGTCAATGAAGAACTTCTCAGTTAATGATTATAAAGATCTTGTTAAGAAGTTATATGATGGTTCAATTAAAGTTAGTAACGATACAAGTAAAGAACCAACAGTTTCATCAACCACTAAAGTTACCTATCAAGGCAACATCAAATAGTTTATTTAAAATGCAAAAATGGGAGGTGGGTTTTCACCTCCCTTTTTATAAAAAAACGACGATTATAGGAGGAATCTATGGAAAACGAATATGTAATTGAGATGCTACATATAACCAAGAAATTCCCTGGTATTATTGCTAATGATGACATTACTCTAAGACTTAAAAAAGGCGAAATTCACGCTTTACTTGGAGAAAATGGTGCAGGGAAATCTACTCTTATGAGTGTTCTTTTTGGTCTTTATACTCCAGAAGAAGGCGAGATAAGAAAAAATGGCGAAGTTGTTAACATTAATAATCCAAATGATGCAACAGCTTTAAATATTGGAATGGTCCATCAACATTTCAAACTTGTTGATGTGTTTACTGTTCTTGACAATATTATTTTAGGAGCTGAGACCACAAAGTACGGGTACTTAGATAGAAAAACTTCTAGAAAAAGAATTGAGGAACTTTCTAAAAAATATGGATTATACGTTGATTTAGATGCAAGAATTGAAGATATCACTGTTGGTATGCAACAACGTGTTGAAATCTTGAAGATGTTATATAGAGATAATGATATTTTAATTTTTGATGAACCAACTGCTGTTTTAACTCCTCAAGAAATTGATGAATTAATGCAAGTTATGAGAAATCTTGCAAAAGAAGGTAAATCAATTTTATTTATTACACATAAACTTGATGAAATTATGGCTGTTGCGGATTTTGTTACGGTTTTAAGAAAAGGTAAATTAGTTGGCGAAGTTGCAGTTAAAGATACAAACAAAGAACAACTTTCAGAAATGATGGTTGGCAGAAAAGTTCAACTTATTGTTGATAAAGGACCTCAACATCTTGGTAATACAGTTTTGAAAGTTGAAGATGTATGCATGGTGGATAAAGTTCATAAAATTTTATCTGTAAATAATGTTTCATTTGACGTCAAAGGTGGTGAAATTCTTTGTTTAGCGGGTATTGATGGAAACGGACAAACCGATTTAATTTATGGTATTACTGGTCTGGAGAAAGTTAAATCTGGTCATATTTATTTAAAAGATAAAGATATTACAGCATATTCAATTCGTAATAGAAATGAACTTGGTATGGCTCATATTCCAGAAGATAGACATAAGCATGGTTTGGTTTTGGATTATCAACTTGATTACAACCTTGTTTTAGAAACTTATTATGATAAGAAATTCCAAAAAGGAGGTTTCTTAGATAAAAAAGCAATCAGAAAATACTCTGAAGATTTAATTCAAGTAAATGATATTAGATCAGGGCAAGGTTCCATCACTAGAGTTCGTAGTATGTCTGGTGGTAATCAACAAAAAGCCATTGTTGCACGTGAACTTGATAGAGGATGTGATTTAGTAGTTGCTGTCCAACCAACTCGTGGTCTTGATGTTGGTGCAATTGAAAATGTTCACAAACAACTTATTAAAGAAAGAGACGAAGGAAAAGCAGTCTTGCTTGTTTCTTTAGAGCTTGATGAAGTTTTAAGTTTACCAGATAGAATCCTTGTTATGCATAAAGGAGAAATTGTTGGTGAATTTAATCCAAAAGATATCACAAGACAAGAGCTTGGACTTTATATGGCTGGATCAAAACGAGATACAGTCAAATTTCCAGTAAAGGAGGGGAAAGATTATGACAAATAGTGAAAATACTCAAAAAACTCCTAATAAATTTTCTATATTCATGAAGAAAATGATAAAAAATGATGGTGTTCAATCATTAATTTGCTCAATTTTATGTATTATTATTGGATTATTGATTGGATTTATTGTTCTTCTTTGTATTAATCCAGCTGGTGCAGGAGAAGGTATTTCAACTTTAATCAAAAACTTCTTTGTATTCAGTAGTACAAACTTAAGACTTAAATATCTTGGACTTACATTAGCTGGTACAGCCCCATTAATTATGACTGGTCTTGCAATTTTATTTGCTTATAAAGCTGGTTTATTCAATATTGGTGCTGCTGGTCAATATACCGTTGGTGCTTGCGCATGTATTTATGGCGCTCTTGTTTGGCATCTTCCATGGTATTTATGCATGATTTTAGCAATTCTTGCTGGCGCTTTATGGGGCGCGATTGTTGGTGCATTAAAAGCCTATTTAAATGTTAATGAAGTTATTTCTGCTATTATGCTTAATTGGATTGGTTTATATTTAACTAATATTATAATTACAGGAAATGCTAGCGCATGGGATACTTCAAAGCATGAAACATGGTCTTTTAGTGAAAAGGCTCAAAGTGCATTGCTTCCACAATTAGGATTAGGTAATATTTTTGGTGGGAGTGAATATATAACCATAGCTATCTTTATTGCAATTTTTATGGCTATTGCTGTTTTTGTTGTATTAAACTTCACAACATTTGGTTATGAACTTAAAGCAACTGGATTTAATAAAAATGCTGCTAAATATAGCGGTATGAGAGAAAAGAGAAACATTATTTTAACTATGGCGATTTCTGGTGGTTTAGCTGGTCTTGGAGCTTCACTTTATTTTCAAGCAAACCTTCAACCATGGTATGCAAATTCAACAGTTCCAAATATGGGTTTCAATGGAATTAGTGCTGCTTTCCTTGGTGGTCTAAATCCAATTGGAACAATATTCTCATCATATTTTATTACTCATATTACTAATGCCGGAGCCAAGTTAAATACAAATTATTACAGTGCTCAAGTTTCTGATTTAATTAGTGCAATTATTATTTATTTATGTGCATTTGTTGGTTTCTTTAAAATGTACCTTACAAAGGTTATTAACAAAGATAAATTTACAAGCCCAAGCGTTGGTAAACGAGAACCACAAGAAAACGCTAAAAAAGAAGGAGGGAAATAATTTATGGATATGTTAGGTCTTATCATTCAATATACTTTAGTCTTCGCTTCTGTTTTGGCACTTGTTGCATTGGGTGGTATGTTTGCTGAAAGAAGTGGTGTTATTAATTTAGGTCTTGAAGGAACAATGGTTATTGGTGCGTTAGGTGGTGCATTAACTATGCGTTATTTACCAGATACTACTCCTGGTGCACTTGTTGTTATTTTAGTTATTTTAATAAGTGTTGTTTCGGGCATTATTTATTCTTTCTTGCTTAGCTTAGCTTGTATTACTTTTAAGGCTGATCAAACTATTACAGGTACTGCTTTAAATATTATGGCTCCAGCTCTTGCAACTGTTGTAGTAAAAGCTATTACATTAAATCAAGATGGAAAAGCGACTCCAAAACTTGATTACATTAAATTACAACAAAATTTTGTATTTAAGTTAACAGAGGTTAATTTTTCATGGGTTATTCCTGTCGCATTATTGCTTATTTCTGCAGTTTTGATTTTAGTTGCAATTAGAAAAACTGAATATGAAGCGAAATCAAGAAAGATTCAATTTATTTTAGGTATTGTCTTAGCTGTCGTAGGCATTATATTGGCTGTTCTATTTGCTACTAATGTTTTAAAAGCAGTTACATTTAACTGGGCAATTTTCATTGTAATGTTATTTATAACAATAATCATGTTCTTGAATAGTATAATCGTAAATATTGTTAGAGATGAAAAAATTGTTATTAAAAACGTTGTAAGAACATGTATTATGTTTATCGCTTCAATTATTGTTCTTATTTTGAACTTAGTTAATTTCTTTGATGCAATAACCATGAATTGGTTTATGCCCCTTATGTTTGCTTTGGTTGGAATCTCATATTATGTCATTTATCACACCAAGTTTGGTTTAAGACTTATGGCATGCGGTGAAAATCCACAAGCCGCAGATTCTGTTGGTATTAATGTTATTAAAATGCGTTATATTGGAGTTTTAATTTCTGGTGTTTTAGCAGGAATTGGTGGAATTGCATTTATTGCTAGTGTTAACTCATCATGGTCATTTGATTATGGGGTTTCAGGATTTGGATTCTTGGCATTAGCTGTTATGATTTTTGGTCAATGGAAACCTTTATTGATCCTAGGAGGAGCAATCTTATTTGGCTTCTTCCGTGCAATAGGCTTAACTTATACTGCCATTCCAATTTTAAGTACCTTAAATATTGATTCAACTTGGTATACTATGCTTCCATATGTTGTTTGTCTTATTGTCCTTGCCTTTACCTCAAAGAAATCTCGTGCTCCAAAAGCCGAGGGTATTCCTTACGACAAGAGTCAAAGATAGGAATTTATTGTTTAAATTTTATTACTAGCCACAAGAAATTGTGGCTTTTAAATTGCTTAAATATTAGCAATAAAGGAAATATATATGATTCAGAATTTTGATATTTGCACATTTGCTGACATAACCACAAAAGAAAGTGTTTTTAAAGGTTTAATAGACAGAGTTAAATTAAGAAGAAAAGAATTAAAACTTACACAAAAAGAATTATCAAGAAGAAGTAGTATTAGTTATGGTTCTATTAGAAGATTTGAAAGC
>CAVKEL010000129.1:0-4334 GCA_963655445.1 Acutalibacteraceae bacterium
GCTAAAAACGGTGATCCAAATAGAAAAGATCTTCCTTTATGGAAGAAAAAGAACGGCAAAGCTTTGCATATCACTTTAGAAGAAACCAAAATGGAACGCCCAAAGAAATTTAAATTATTAAAAAATACTTTTGTAGGAGATCCTAAATGAAGTACCAACATAAATTTGTCATATATGAAAAAAGCCCCTCTAGTAGAACATATTTTACAGATGGAAATTATGTACAATTAGATTTTTTTAATCATATTTTACGTGTCGCTGTATATAAGAACAAAAATGATTTATTCCCAACTTTCGCAATATGCCCTGGAATGTCACGTATGCCAAAACATGGACGTGATCGTTTATCTATAGAAGGTTTAGATACAATTGAACAAAGTTCTGATGCATCATTTAAAATTGATGATATAGAAATAAGATTAGATTTAGAAAACTTTATACTCCACTACTTCAAAGATGGTAAAAAATTCTTTTCTGATAGAGAAATTTTGGCTTATAACTTTGAAGGTGAAATGGGTAAAGGTAGTTATCATTATCTTTCAAGAGAAATTGATGAACATATTTATGGCTTAGGAGATAAAACAGGACCAATAAATAAAAATCTTTGTTCTTTTAAATTAGAAACATTCGATGCGCTCGGATTTAACGCAAACAAGAGCGATCCTTTATATAAACAAATCCCATTTTACATTTGCAAAAATAGCGTAGGAAGTTATGGAATTTTTTATGATACTTACGCAAATGGGGAAATAAATTTTGGGCGTGAACATAATAATTATTATGAAACTTACAAATACTTTCATTCTGAAGAAGATTCGTTAGTTTATTATGTTATTTTTGGAAGCGTTGAAGAAATAGTTGAAAGATTTACTTATTTGACTGGAAAATCTTTCTTACCTCCAAAATGGAGTTTTAAATACTGTGGATCAACTATGGCTTACACTGATTCAGACCATCCAGTGCAAGAATTAAATGGATTTGTTAATAAATGTAAAGAATACGATATTGATTGCGGAGGTTTTTATCTTTCTAGCGGATATACTCAAATAGGTGATAAACGTTGTGTTTTTCATTGGAATAAGGAAAAATTCCCAGATCCTAAAAAAGTTGCTGATGATTTTTTAAAACTCGGAATTAATTTCTTGCCAAATATAAAACCTGCTTTTTTAACAACTCATCCTTTATATGAATATATTAAAAATAAAGGCTGGTTCTTACATTATAAAGATGGTTCTCCATATGTTTTCCCATTTTGGGGAGGCATGGGTAGCTACTTAGATTTTACCAATGAAGAAGCATATGATTTTTGGAGTAAATGCGTAAAAGAAAATTTAGTTGATTTAGGATATATGTCTATTTGGAATGATAACAACGAATATGATATTCATGATGAAGAAGTCTATGCAAATGGCTTTGGTCATCCAATAAAAGCTAAACTCATTAGACCATTATTTTCTTTATTAATGTGTAATGCGTCAAATGAAGCTGTTGATAAAAATAAAAGACATATGGCAGTAACTAGATCTGCTTCTGTTGGTTTTCAAAGAGTAGCTCAAACTTGGACCGGAGACAATAATACCTCTTTTGAAGATTTTAGAGGTAACCATAAAATGGCAATGACAGCAGCTTTAACTGGCTTTACTTTCATCGGACAAGATATTGGAGGATTTGCGGGCGACAAACCTAGCAAAGAATTATTTTTAAGATGGATAGCATATGGAATTTTCACGCCAAGATTCACATTACATTCTTGGAATCTTGATGGAACTTCAACTATGCCATGGTTATATCCTGAAGTTAAAAATGAGGTTATGTCTTTATTTAATCTTAGAAAAACTTTATTACCTTATTTATATAGCGAAGCAATGAATGCTGTTGAATCTTATCATCCAATGATTTATCCAGTTTTCTTAAAATATCCTGATTTTAATGAAGAATCTGATATGTTTTTCTGCGGAAACAATATTTTAAGTGTTCCAATATTTGACAAAGGACAAGAAAAAATCACTTTCGTTCTTCCAAAAGGAAATTGGTATTATAAAAATAAATGTTTTAATGGCGAACAATCATTCAATAATAAGCCTGGGGACTTGCCAATTTATTTCATTAAAGAAGGAAGTGTTATTCCATTATTAAAAAACAATGAAACTATTTTTTATATTTATCCTTTAGAACAAGGAACGTTTACTTATAAATTTTATGAAGATGATTCATCTTTAGAAAATCCTTATCAATTAATTACAGTCGAATGTAGTAAAAATAGTATTCAAGTAAGTGGGGTAAAAAATATAGAAAAGATAAATTTAATTGATGATAAAAATAGAAAATTAAGTATTAAATAAAGAAATAGGAATGCAAAATTGCATTCCTGTTTTATTTGATATAATCAATTAAAATTCACGTTTGATTACTTTAAGTTCAGCATTGGCAACACATTCATTCACCAAAGTTTCGTAATCAAACTTCTTTTCAATTTCAAAACAAACATCAAGATGAGGTGCCGTTTTTGGTTTTACTGGAGCAAAAATCGTGCAACAATCTTCGTAAGGTCTAATTGAAATATCGTAAGTTCCAATATCCTTTGAAATTTGAATAATATCAACTTTATCTGTAGCAGCAAGTGGCCTAATTACTGGCATATTAGTAACTTCATTAATAACATTCATACTTTCTAAGGTTTGACTTGCAACTTGCCCAATTGATTCGCCACTACAAATAACTGGAATGTGTTTTTCTTTTGCTAATTTTGTAGCAATTCTGTACATCATTCTTCTCATGATTGTAATAGGATAACCAACATCGCTATATTTATAAATTTCTTCTTGAAGTTTTGTAAATGGAATTATATAAAGTTTGATTTTAGTTTGATATTCACTCAAAACTTGAAGTAAATCTTCTAGTTTTTGAATGACTCCACTATTTGTATATGGAGGTGCAGCAAAGTGAATAAATGATAACTCAACCCCTCTTTTAAGTAATAAATATGAAGCAACTGGTGAATCAATACCACCACTAAGCATCATGAGTCCTCTACCAATTGAACCTTTTGGATAGCCACCCATTCCTTTGATTGTTTGAGTAAATAAATAAAATCCTTCGCTATGAACTTCAATACTAAATAAAATATCAGGATTATGAACATCAACCTTCAAGTCTGAATTTTGTAAGATGTAGCCAGCTATTTCTCTATTTATATCATCACTTGTATATGGATAAGATTTATCAACTCTTTTAGTTTTAATTTTAAATGTTTTACCAACTTCACCTTTAATTTCTTTTAAGGCAATCTTTTCAATATTTTCAAGATCGGTATCATCAACAATCTTTAAACATAAAGAAAAACTATACATTCCAGGTATTTCTTTAAGATCTCTAATAATATCTAAATTTTCTTCTTTTAAATCAATATAAATATGATCATGCCTTACAAGCATTGAATATTTATCTTCATATGGTTTTAAGTTTTGTTTTATTGATCTTGCTAAAGCAAAAATAAAATCTTTTTTATTTTTACCTTTTGTAGACATTTCGCCAAAACGAATAATTATAGAATTGTAATTCATACTAACTCCTTATAGACTCTAAAATTTTCTTAAATTCTTCAACAAAAATTTTTGCTTCATCGATTGTGTTATACATTCCTAGAGAAATACGAATTGGATTACTTGCTTCAACTTCATTACACCCAATAGCCTCCAAAACATAACTCTTAGCATCACTTTTTGAATAACAAGCGGACTCACTATTCACAAAAATATCTTTATTAGATAAACCTTCAACAACAACAGAAGCTTTCTTATTTGTTAAGCTTAAACTTACAATGTATGGACTTGATGCATCAAAATCATGAACTCTTACACCATCAATATTATTTAATTCATCAACTAAATAATCATGGATTCCCTTGATTTTAGTATATTCATCGTTTTGTTCTTTCATCAACAATTCAACCGCAACATTAAATGCACTAATAGAAGGAAAATCTAATGTTCCACTTCTAATATCTTGTTGTTGACCACCACCATATATGATTTTTTCAAGATTGATACTTTTCTTTTTCACTAATGCACCACAACCTTTTAAACCATAAATTTTGTGACCTGTAAAAGTAAACATATCAAGTACATCTAAATTTAATTTTGCTTTTCCTATTCCTTGAACTAAATCACTATGGAAAATACTATCTTCACCAATAATAGATCTTATTGCTTTTAAATCATTAACAGTCCCTATTTCATTATTAACACCCATGAAAGAAACAAAGACAGGCTTTCCATCTAAATGCGACTTTAAATCATCTAAATCAATGGTACCTTCACTATTCGCTTTTATGT
>CAVKEL010000130.1:0-4267 GCA_963655445.1 Acutalibacteraceae bacterium
GAAAAATATCTTTCTAAGGAAAGACTTGAACAAGACTTAAACGATTTTTATTTTTTTTGTAAAAGAAAAACAGAAACAATAAAAAGCAAAATTAATCAAATAGATAATGAAAAGCTAAAAGAAAAATTGAAAATATTTTTTGCTCCGATTTTGTTTAATTGTCCAAGAAAAGAATTTTTTGAACATCTTGAATATTTACGAACAGGAGGGAAGGATGATAAAGCTCCAAGAATGCCTTCAAAAACAAAAGCTGACTCTGAGGGAGATCTTGAAATTAAGAACGAACTAAAATTAATTAAAGATGAATTAAAGGATATCAAATTTAATGAGGATTATTATTTTAAATATGATATACCAAATATCCAAAAATTTATTCCGCTTGTAATTGGAATTTGTAAATCCGTTAGAGAACATATATTAAATTTTGAAAAAAGTAAGGGTTATTTTACCTTTGAAGATATTGCACATTTAGCATATAAAATAGTGAAAGATAATGATGACATTAGAAACGAAATTAAACAAAAAACAAAATTAATTTTTGTTGATGAATTCCAAGATAATTTCGATCTTCAAAACGAGTTTTTATCGTTAATAGAAAATAACAATTTATTTTGCGTTGGCGATGTTAAACAATCAATTTATTTATTTAGAGGTGCAAACCCAAGAAATTTCATGACAAAATATGATAAATACAAGAAAAATGATGGTGGAATTGCAATTGAATTAAATGATAATTTCAGAAGCAGAAAAGAGGTTGTCAATAAAATTAATCAAATATTTGCAAATATCATGACTAATGACTATGGCGGTGCTGAATATGCTGCAAATCATATCATTAATGCAAAAAATAGAGACTATGAAGAAGTTGGAAAAATTGATGGAGAACATGGGATAGTTTTATTAAGTGGTATTGAAAAAGAGGAAGGTAAAGCTTCTTATGGAGATTTAATTATTTCTGATATTAAAAAAAGGATTGCAAATCACGAACAAGTTTATGATCGAAAAGAAGGAAAAGTTAGAGAAGTAACTTACAAGGATTTTGCTATACTTTCTCCTACAGCTGAAGGCATTTTTGAAGAACTTGAAAAAGAATTAAGTAGTGCAAATCTTCCAGTAAATGCAATTTATAATGAAAAACTACTAGAAGATCTTTCTATTTTGGTTGTTTTATCGATTTTAAAAGCTGCAAGATTTTTGCTAGCAGGATTGAACCAAGATAATATTGCAGATTTTAAACATTCTTATGTTTCAATTATTAGAAGTTTTTTATATAGATATGATGATAATAAAATTTATCATTTGTTAATTGATGAGTCCTATAAAAACGATGAAGTATATTTGAAATTAAAGACTTTTGCTTATGCTCATAAAGATTCTTCTTTAATAGAAATTTATGAAGATGCTTTAAATGAATTTAATGTTATAGAAAGCTTAAAATATTTGAATAATCCATTATCTTATGTTTATAAACTAGAGGTTTTTGATGAAAAGATAACTTCAATGAATGATTTGGATTATGAATTAGATGATTTTATTGAGTATTTAGATATCTTGAAAACGAGTAAAGTAGAAATGGAAGTCAAGCATGATTCTTATTCGAATAACGCGATTACTTTAACGACTATTCATAAATCAAAAGGACTCGAATATAAGATAGTTTATCTTATTAATTTGAAGGACCAAAGGAGTAAAAGAGAAACATATTTAATAAATGATAGTTATTGTGTATCCTTACCATCATTTGCTTGTTCAGATAAGAAATCTATTCAAGAAAAACTTAGTCAAATTAGTATCCAATCAAAGTTTTTCGAAGAAAAGATGAGATTATTGTATGTTGCTTTAACAAGAGCAGAAGATACTTGTGTTCTTGTTGATAGAGATAATATTTTATTTAGCGGGAAATTTACTGACATCCAAGATATAAATGGAGTTGGAGGATTTTTGGCGGAAGAAATTTGTCATACAAATTTTGAAGAAAGCTTCTATGCATCTTTGCCTGAAGTTCAAGAAACAATAAAAGAAGAAGAAAATGATTGGCAAAGTACTTTTGCCTTAAAAGAAAGGCTAAATTTATCGTTTGAAAAGGCAAAAATTAAGAGTACTGCATCGAAAGATTTAGGATATGATGTTGATCCAAAGTTACTTCAAAAAGGTATTCATATGCATTTATTGATGGAAGAAGTCGATTTTAAGACAAAGGATGTTTCATTTATCAAAAATGAATGGGAAAGAAATAACATTAAAAAAGTTTTGAATTGTGATATTTTCAAAAATATCGATAAAGCAATTATTCACAAAGAATATCAATTTATTGATTATGATCATAATAAAAATGGTGTTATAGATTTATTGCTTATATTCGAAGATAGTGCATATGTGGTAGATTATAAATTGAAGCACATTGATGATGGTGCTTATTTGAATCAATTAAAAGTTTATAAAGATTTTGTTGAAACATATATTAAAAAACCATGCAAATGTTATTTATTATCTTTATTAGATGCTGATTTGAAAGAGGTGGTTATAAATGAATGAAGTTAAATTAATTGAAGACTTGTATTTAGGAACAAGAGAAGAAGCGATTAATGCAATAAATGAGAAAAGACTTTGGATTGAAAACAAATTTTTCGTTAAAGGCAATATTGATTTATTTAAAGATAAAGATGGTTTAATTAGATATCCTTTTATTGAATCTTTATACGATAATGTATTGCTTTTTAGTAATGTAAATATGCATGCTTCTAAAGATTTTACCGAAGAAGAATGCAAAACCATAAATGAAAAAAGCTCGAATCTTGCGATATTAAATTTATATAATCATTGTGATTTTGATGATAAAACATTATTTTATGTTGAATATAACTTTAGTAGAATTGAACTTAGCGCATATCATGAATTTGTTGCGAATATTTTCCATAAAATACCTTTTGGTTTATTAAATATAGATAAAACAAAATTAAATAATGGTGGAGTAGATTTAATTAAGTCTCTTGTTAGTGGACAACTTGGCGAATCAATACTTATAGTTTCAAAAGATAAATTAGTAAATATGTGCTATGATTGTCATATCTTGGAGAGAATAGTTTATAGAAAAGGGATTGATAAAGATTTAATCGAATCCTTAGAAGAAATAGCTAATCAACACCATATTGAATTAAAGGAACTTGATGAAGACTGAGAAACTAAACGAACAAGCATTTGAGGAAATCTTAAATGAATTAAATGTTCCTAAAGATATCGACAAAGAATATCTTTATGAGATTTATGATGCTGTTGTTGATGGAATAAATATGGTTATGTCTAGTGTAACAAATTACAAATTTGTTCCTGTTAATCACGTTATTGTCGTTCTTTATATTGTTAATGAATATTTATATAGTGTTAATAGTTTAATTCCTGAAAAGAAAAAGGAGTTTATTAATGATGATGATTTATCAAGCGCATTAGCTTCTGTTTGCTGTGATAAATATCTAACAAATGAGCAACTAAATTATAAATCTACATCATTTTTAAATAGGTTTAATCCTCCCATTTCCACTCTTTGTTTATATTTAAATTTTACTTTAACTACAATAGAAAAAATACAAGTCAAAGATAATGTTAGCGAACTTATAAAAAGAATGTTATTTAAGGCATTCTCTTTATCAAAATGCATTACTGAACTTCTTCTTGGAGGATATGAAACAGAAGCATTTTCGACATGGAGGACACTTCATGAAAATGAATCTATAATGACTTGCCTTATGAAATATGGTGAACCTATGTTTAAAGAGTATTTTAAACATATTACTTATGTTTTAGCTTACCGTCACCAAATGTCTCAAGAAGAGCAAGATAAAATTTTCTTGAAAATTAAAGAAGAGATGAAATTGCATGATCTTAAAAGCAAGGATATGAAAAAATTTATTGAGTACGGATATCTTTATGTTATTGAAGACTTTGAAGAAAAACAACTAAAACTTAATTTTAGAGATGGTGTTGAAAAAGCTGCTGGTCTTGAATCTTATTCTAAAGTTTATGAAATGTGTAGTGAAATTGCCCATTCTTCACCTTTACTTTTGCTATCTGATAAAACCTATTTTATGCCTCTAACATTGCTCAATTTATATGAATCATTTTTTAGACTTGAAAAAATATTTGAATCTTATTTTAAAGTTTATTCAAGCAAAGAAGATTTTGCTGCCTATGAAAAATTAAAAGGTGTTTATATGAATCAATTGGTTGCAATTTATAAAGACACAAAAGAAAGGTTCTTAAATATGCAATC
>CAVKEL010000131.1:0-609 GCA_963655445.1 Acutalibacteraceae bacterium
GGACAAGAGCATATCTAAAACCAAAAATTGAAAATTTTGTTTCATAATTATTTTCGCCTTTTTTGCCCCTATATTTAATAATTTGAAGAGGAGATACTTTTCTTTTATCTTTTTCTTTTAAATTAACAACATATCCATTTTTATAAATAAATCCCTCATATTTCGATTTAATGGAATTAAATTTTTGAATTTCACTTTGTTCTAATTGGCCACGTTCATTAAGTGAAACACCTGGTTTTATAAATAAGGAATCACCATCAATACCATTAAAATTAAACCCTAAAAAACCATTTATAAGTTTTCCAAAATCAAGCATGTAAACATTTTCACAAACTTTGTAAATTTTAGGAACAAATGATTCGTGTTTAGTAATTGGCAAACTATTTGATGCGCAAATATGGTTTTTATATGGTAAAACCTTAACTTTTCCATCATATCGTGGTTCTTGACTTGCATCCACTATTTCGCCATCTTTCATATCTGCAAAAATATATTTTCCATCATCAGAAAACTCTAAAGTTTCATCAGAAACAAAAACTTCTCTTTTGTCCGCATTGAAAACCTCAAGTTGAAAAAGAACGGCAGTACAATCACCATAAACATATGTTC
>CAVKEL010000131.1:619-18128 GCA_963655445.1 Acutalibacteraceae bacterium
TGTTCTTCCTAAATCACCAACAGATCCCCTATAATAGCCATCAGCAACTTCAATTTCTAATTCATTTTGACCAATTTTTACATACTCTGTCACATCATAAGTTTGATATTGAACACGTTTTTTATAATTAGTATAGCCAGGAGTTAAAACAGCACCAGAAATTTTTCTTTTATTTATAGTTACATCATATATCCCCAAACTAGTAATATATAATCTAGCTTTTGTAAAATTATTTAATAGAAATTTTTTTCTAAAACAACTTACGGGATATCTATATTTTTTATTTACTTTATATTCACCAGATACAAATTCACCTAAAAAGTCTTCTCTATTTAGCAATCCAAACTCAAAAGAAGCCTCTTCACTTTCACTACCATTTGAATTATTACTATCAAAAACTTTTACAGAATAAATAACTCGATCTCTACTATTAAAGTTTTCTTCAAAAGTATAGTTCATGGAAGAAGAAATCTTCTTTCCACTGGTTCTTTTAATTCCTCCATTAATTGAATAAATAACTTCAAAAGCAATTTGACGTTGCCCAGAATCAATATTCCACGTAATTCTTGGGTGCTTTTCGTCAATTCCTAAAGGATTTATTAAACCTAAACACTTTAAGTTAATTGCTCTCATTACTTTTCTCCATAAATTCAATATCAAAACAAATAAAACAAGGTTTTATTGAGAATATTATATCAATAAATGACCTTTTAATCATAATAAATATGAATAGGTGCTATATAAAACATATTTGCCCATTAAAAAAATCGGGTTTCCCCGATTTTTAAAATTTTAATAAATAATAATTTTTCTTGCCTCTTCTTAAAATAATATATTTTGTAAAAAGACCATCTTTTGCACCAAGAACTTTATTTTCATCTTTTTCTTGTTCGCCATTAATTAAGATTGCACCATTTTTAATAAATTCACGAGCTTCTCTTTTTGATGAAGCAGCACTAGCTTCAATAACTAAATCTACTAAAGCATATTCTCCACTAACTTCATGAATCATATTCTTTGGGAATAATTCTTCAATTTGCTCTTCTTTTAAATCTTTAAAATCATTTTTGAACAAGCATTCACTCATTTTGATTGCTTCATTCGCTGCTTCTTCCCCATGAATAATTTTAACAACTTCATAAGCTAAACGTTTTTGAGCAATTCTTTGACCTAAATTTGCTAAATGTTCTTTTTCAATTTCAGTAATTTCTTCTTTGCTTAAGAATGTAAAAATTTTAATATATTTCACACTATCTTCATCGCTTTGATTGATGAAAAATTGATACATTTTATAAGGTGAAGTAAGTTTTGGATCTAAAAATAAAGCACCATCTTCTGATTTTCCAAATTTCTTTCCATCACTACGAGTGATCAAATTTGCAGTCATAACTTCACACTCAGCATCTGGTTGAACTTTTCTAATTAACTCAAGACCAGCAGTTAAGTTTCCCCATTGATCGCTTCCGCCTATTTGAATATTTGCACCTTCAAGTTCATGTAACTTTAAGAAATCAATAGATTGAAGAGTCATATATGAAAATTCTGCTAAACTAATACCAACATCAAGTCTACTCTTAACAATATCCTTGTTGATCATATATGAAACATTAAAATATTTTGCATAATCTCTAAGATAATCCAAGAGTGAAATTTGTGAGAGCCAATCATAGTTATTAACCATCTTACCTTTTGATGGATCATCAAAATGTAGGAATTTTGTCAATTGATTATAAATGGAATCAGCGTTCTCTTTTGTAGCATTTTTATCAAGTAAATTTCTTTCTTTGCTTTTGCCGCTTGGATCGCCAATCATGCCGGTTCCACCACCAACAAGTGCAATAATTCTATGACCAGCTTGTTGCAATCTCATTAAAATTGAAATCATAACAAAGTTGCCAAGATGTAAACTTTTTGCGCTAGGATCAAAACCACAATAAATAGTTTGAGGAGTACTTAAAAGTTCTCTCATTTTTTCTTCATCACTATAATCTTTAATAAGACCACGCCAATTTAAATCATCGATAATATTAGCCATACACTAAAACCAACTTTCTTTTTTAAAATTAATCTCTATATCTTATATAAGATAAACGACCATCTGAATCTTTTTGAACAATCGAAACAATATCTTTTTTGTTAACAACAATATCTTTTCCATTCTTATCTTTGCAATTCAATTCATCATCACTAACTTTATTAACATATGTTACTAAGTTCTCGTGACTCTTATCAATTTGCAATAAATCACCAGCATGTAAACCATAACTAACAATTGCTTTTGTTGGAATTCCTAAATTTTTATATCCTTGTAAACTACGTAATTCAATTAAAAATAATGCCATAATTGGAATTCCGCCTGATTCTTTAACAAGATCAACCATTGCTTTAGCGCTTCCGCCAGTTGCAATTAAATCATCAAGAATAATGACACGATCTCCAGGATTTATGGCACCTTTTGGAATTTCAATGCTTGCTTCACCATATTCAAGTTTATATGTAACTCTATAACCAACAAGCGGCAACTTTCCTGGTTTTCTTGCTAAAACTAAACCTTTATTATTTTGAGCTGCTAGAGGTCCACCAAAAATAAATCCTCTACTTTCTGCGCAAATAATTTTGTCATATTTATCATATGATGGTAATTCTTTATTTAAATCCATTATAACTTGGTGAAATGCATCCCCATTTGCACAAAGAGGAGTTATATCTCTAAAGTTGATTCCTTTAATAGGAAAATCATAAATTGAACGTATAAAAGTATCGTAAATATCCATAAATTATTTCTCCTTTTACATACCTTATTAATTATACAAAATTAAACTAAACTAACAATTAAAAACGAGTAGAATCTTTCTTAATATAAGCTGATTCAAATTTATATTGTTTTTCAACTAAATTATCATTAATTAAATCAATTAACATATACATTGCTCTACGCCCAACTTCTTGATTATCAATGTACATATTACTAATTTGAGGACGTAAAATATTGCTATATTTAGTGCCAATAATTGATAAAACTTCAACATCTTCTGGAACTCTTAATCCGCTATCCGTAGCTGCATTTAATACGGCTGCAGCGATAGAATCTCTATATGCAATAACATATTCTTTATGATTAGTTTTAAATCTTTCTAAAAAATCACGATATGTTCTTGTATAACTATCATCACAGTTCATAATATCATATTCTCTGTCTGCCTCGACATGTGTTTTAATAAAAGCATTTTCTACACGAGCAAGTAACCTACCTGCATTATGAACATGCAAGAAAGTCATCTTCTTGTCGCCTCTATTAAAATAGTCTTGAATAATAGATTTAATCAAATGCTCATAACCAAAACTTATTGACCCAATTTTACTGGCAGTAAAATTATTATTAATTGCAATAACAGGAACTGAGTAAGAATTAAAAATTACTAGATCATCAGGACCAAGTTCATCATCAAAAACTATAACTCCATCAACATGTGACTTAATAACTTTTTCAAGACAAGATAAAGCATCTTCTCTTGAATGAGATGTTGTATAAAGCGAAACACTGAAGCCTTTATCTCTACAAACTTCGCAAACACCATTTAAAAGATTTGAAATATAAACATAATTTGCACTAGGAATAATAACACCGATATTTGTAGTCTTATTTGTTGCCAAAGCTTGTGCTAAACCACTTGGTTTATACCCTAATCTTTTAATAACAGCTAAAACTTTTTTCTTTGTATCTTCTTTAACTGAATCACTATTATTAATGACTCTTGAAACAGTAGCAAGCGAAACACCACTAGCCTTTGCTACTTCATAAATCGTTACTCTTTCCTTAAGGTTATCCATACATTCACCTCCAAAAGTGATTTCATTATATCATTTTTATGTAAATAAATGTAAATAATGATGAAAATTTTTCATTTATTGTGCAAACAACATAAACATGCCTAAATCTATTTTTAATAGAAAACAAAAACGGCATCCTATCGATAGAATTGCCGTTCTACTTTTGAAATTAAGTATAAATATAACTACATTTCTTTGAAAAAATCTGTTCCAACAACAGAGTTTTCATCCAGTTCTAAAAGCCCATGCTTACCTTCATATCCTGGTAAAGCAAGTTCTCTACCACTGCAAAGCATTCCATTCGATTGAATACCAAGCAATTTTGAAGGGATAATTTGTTGACCATTAGGCATAAATGCATAAGGAAGTGCACAAACGCATTTTAGCCCAACACGTGCATTAAATGCGCCGCAAACAATGTCTAATAATTCATTGTTTCCAACATCGACTTTTAATACATGAAGATGTTCAGATTCAGGGTGTTCTTCGCATTCAACAATTTCCGCAACTCTAAAACCAGATTCTTTTTGTTCTTCTAATGGATCGAAACCAGCGTTAACCAATGTATCATTTATAATTTTTAACATTTTATCATTAATAACTGGAATAAAGCCATCAACTTTAAGTTTCATAATTTCACTAAAATTCAAAATATTAATGCCAACTAATTTATCGGTTTTATACAAAGCCACTACATCACCACTTTTCTTTACTTCATCAGGATGCACATTGCTTTCAAATACGATAATTAAGTCATCGCCAATTGTTTTGTAGTTATAATAAATTGCGTATTTCATTTTCTTTTTCCCTTACTTTTGTTTCGCTTGTATTCTCAACAATAACTCTATATATTTTGTTGCCTTTAGATTTGAATTTAGTTTCATATTCAGTTTCAGCATCAAAATTATCTAAACTATTATACTCTAAATTTATATCATTTATTTTCCAATTATTTTCTTTATATTGTTCTAAAGAATAATTAAACAAATCTAAATTATCAGTTTTTTGATAAATTTTTCCACCAATCTTAAGAATATAAGAATAATTTAATAAAAATCTATCACTGGTTAATCTTCTATTAGCATGCTTTCTTTTTGGCCAAGGATCGCTAAAATTCAAGAAAACCCCTTCAATTGAATTTTTCTCAATTTGATTTGCAAATAAATAAAAATCACCAGCAACCAGTTTAACGTTTTCTAATTTTGATTCATCAATCTTTTTTAAGCAAATGCCAGAAATAGTTTTATTTAATTCAATTACTATAAAATTATATTCTGGAAATTTTGCAGCTAGCGAGAGAATAAATTCACCTTTGCCTGGTCCAATTTCAATAAAGGTCTTTTTTGCATTAATAAATGAGGATAATTTATTTTTATCCTCATCTAATAAATTGAATTGATTTTCTTTAGAAATATCTAAATAATCAACAGCCCATCTTTTAAATTTAACTCTCATTATTTTAACTTACCTAATTCAATAATTGCATGAGCATAAAGAGACATACTTAAATAAAAATCTTCCATATCAATTTTTTCATCAGCGCCGTGGATTCTATCTTCTTTTCCAGGGAAATGACTTCCAAATGCAACTATATTTTTGGCTTCTTTTGCATAAGTTCCACCACCAATAGCCATTGGTTTGTTTAAAGTATCTCCTGTTTCATCAACATAAACTTTTGCAAGTGCAAGAATGAATGGGGTTGTTTCAGGATTGAAATAAACAACTGGTTGTGGATTCTTTTTGATGATCCTTAAATCTGTCTTCTTTTCAATTTCATCTATAACCTTCTCGCTATCAACATTTTCTGGGTATCTAAAATTCACAACAAATTCGAAATTATTATTCTCGTAATTAATCATTCCAACATTATAAGTTGTTACTCCTAAAAATTGTGTTTCATAAAATTCGCCCATTTTTTTGCCATTTGGATCTTCGTACAAATCATATAATTTGTTTAAAAGATTAATGTTAAAGCATTCACCTAAAGCTTTGCACATAATTAATCCAGCATTAATTCCAAGTTCTGGAGTTGAACCATGAGCTGAAATACCAATAAATTCAACAGTGATTTTTTCCTCATCCTCGCTAACAATTTTATATTTTATGTCTTTATGACTTTCTAAATATTCTTTAAATTTTTTACCTTCTAAGGTTGTAACAACAGCACTATCAATAACTGCGTTTGAAGCGACACCAGCTTTTATATATTGGACAGGTCCTAAATCAACTTTTCCTTCATAATGATAATCTCTAATACCTTTTTCGCCATAAATTAATGGGAAATCTCCATCTGGAGTAAATCCATAAGTAACATCTGGTTTCTTTAATGTATGGAAATAATAATCAAGGCATGATGATCCTCTTTCTTCATCACCTCCAAAAACTAGTTTAACTTTGAAGTCTTTGATCAAGCCTGCATCCTTTAATGCTTTTAAAGCATAATAAGAAGCAATTCCAGGTCCTTTATCATCACTTGTTCCACGACCATACATGACATTATCATGAATTTCTCCACCAAATGCAGGATAAGTCCATTTCCCACTAACAGGAACAACATCTAAGTGAGCAAAAATACCAACAACATGTTCCCCTTCACCAAATGATATCTCAAGACATCTTCCATCACATGTATCAACATTAAAACCATCTTTTAAGGCAATATTTTTCATGTATTGCATAACATTATAAACACCTTGCCCATAAGGCATTTCTTTACTAATGGTTTTTTCATCATAAACACTATTAATTTGGATAGCTCCTTGAAGAGTTTTTGTTGCCTTTTCTTCATAATTTTTGCAGAGTTTTTTATAATCCATAGTCTACTCCTTCTTCATATTTTCATGATTATTTTCAAAACTATTAATATGATAAATTTTATTTATTGTTAAGTAAATAGAAGGAACAACTATACAAGCCAAAATCATTTCACAAACGGAACCAAATGCAACATTTGCTACAATAAACGCCCAAAATGAAGGAAATTTATTTAAAAGACCCTCCATAATATCTTTAAGTCCAAGTGCAGATGAAATTTTAAAAACATCTAATACACCAAAAATATAAAGCGATCCTAAAGTTAAAAATGTATGTAAGAATGTAAGTGCTGCTGAAAGTGGAACTAATAAACCAAAGAATAATTTAAAAGATCCTTTTTTCTTAATTAAATCAAAAATTAATCCAGAAATTGTTCCAAAAAGAACTCTTGGAAGAACAGAAATAAATGGATTTAAAAAGAAATAATCAAATGTGTTTGGATATTGCATTGCTTTAAATAAACTAAATATTCCAAAGAAAAATCCATATAAGAAACCACGTTTCCATCCAAAAAAAGCTGCACCAATCAAAACTATTACATGTATAGTTGTAAACGAAATTAAACCAACTTGGATTAAACCAATATAAGGTGTAAATGTAAAAATAGCAAGAAGAGCAATAAACAATCCATCTATCGCCATTTGCTTTAATAAAGCTCTATTTTTCATACCAATTACCTATTTAATTTATATATTTCATATAAACCATCAAGGGTTAATGTTGGTTCATATTTAAAGCAAACTATTTGGTCTTTAATAACTTCGCTAAATCCGCCGGTTAAAACTCTATCGAGTTCATAACCAAGTTCTTTTTCCATACGTCTAGCAAATTCGCTAACCATAAAAGCTTGACCATACACAATCCCCGATTGGATGCATTCTTTTGTGTTCTTGGAAATAATATGTTTTGGTTTTTCAAGAGGTGTTTCAATTAATTGAGATGTATTGCTAACAAGACTTTGTAAACTAATTTTCATCCCACTTGTAATCATTCCACCAATTAAATTGCCATTTTTATCAATTACAAACATTTTTGTAGCAGTTCCTAAATCAGCTATAACTAAAGGCGCTTTATATTTTGCTAAAGCACCGATTGCACCACATAAAAGATCACTTCCTAGTTCGCTAGGATTATCAATTTTAATAGGCAATTTTGTTTTTAAACTTTTATTAACAACTAAAGGCTCGATTTTATAAGCTCTTTTAATTGCCGCAACTAAAACATAAGTCAATAAAGGAACAACACTAGAAATAATCGCTCCTTCTAACTTTTCTAATTTGATGAGTTCATAAATTTCTTTGGCATACTCATCACTACTTAAATTTCGGTTAGCATTCATTTTGAAGATGTTCTTTAAAGAATCACCATCAAAAACTCCTAACTTAATTAAAGTATTGCCAATATCTACTGTTAATACCATAACTTTCCCTTTCTACAACCCTATAAAGGTGTCGTGAACGATGAATATTATAAATGTTTTAAAACATTTTATTCAACTTGTTTGATTGACAAACTAATCCTTTTCTTAGCAACATCCACGCCAATAACTTTAACTTTTACAATATCGTTAACATTAAATAAATCGGCAGGATCTTTAACGTATTTATTAGCTAGTTCACTAATGTGGACAAGTCCATCTTGGTGAACATTTATATCAACAAAAATACCAAAATCCATAATATTACGAACTGTCCCATTTAAAATCATTCCTGGTTTTAAATCTTTGATATCTTTTACATCGTTATTAAGTTCAACAATTTTTACATCATCTCTGATATCTCTACCAGGTTTTCTAAGTTCAGAAATGATGTCTTCTAAGGTTTCTAAACCAATCCCTGTTTCTTTAATGATGTCATTTTTATTTAATTTATCTAATTTAAAATTTCTTTCTTCATCGCTATCTTCTTTTAAATTTATATTGCAAGATTTTAAAATCTTATTTGCTGCATTATAACTTTCTGGGTGAACACTCGTGTTGTCTAATGGATTTGTTCCATCAATAATTCTTAAAAAACCTGCACATTGTTCGAAAGCTTTATCGCCCATACCTTTTACATTTTTAAAATCTTCTCTAGTTTTAAAAACATTTTTACTACGATATTCAAAAATATTTTTAGCTAATGCTTTTGAAATTCCTGAAACATAATTTAATAAACTAATTGAGGCTGTATTAACATTAATTCCAACATTATTAACTGCATCTTCAACTACATTTGTTAAACTAAAATCAAGTTTTTTCTCATCCATATCATGTTGATATTGTCCAACACCAATAGCTTTTGGATCGATTTTAACAAGTTCTGCAAGCGGATCTTGGACTCTTCTTGCAAGAGAAATTGCACTTCTTTCTTCAACAGCAAGTTTTGGGAATTCTTGTTCTCCTAGTTTGCTAGCACTATAAACAGAAGCACCACTTTCATTAACAATAAAAATCTTAGTATTGATATTATTGTCTTTTAAAATCTTATTTAAAACAGTTTCAGATTCTCTCGATGCAGTCCCATTTCCTAAAGCAATATAATCAATTTTATTGCCCTTTAATATCTTAGTAAGTTCTTGAATTGAACGCTCAACTTGAGAACTGGAATTTGCAGTAATATAACTATGGCCAATTAAACTTGGAACTCCATTACCATCAACAAGAGCGTATTTACAACCGGTCCTAAATCCAGGATCAAATCCTAAAATAGTTTTGCCTTTAACTGGTGGATACATTAATAATTGATATAGATTCTTTTTAAAGACAGCAATTGATTTATCTTCTGCCTTAGAAAATAAATCGCTTCTAATTTCGTTTTCTACGCTTGGAAATACAAGTCTTTTTAAACTATCATCAATTGCATCATGTAATAAATCAGAATATAAATTCCCTTTTATTACATCTTTAGAAATATAGTCATTAATGACATTTTCATGATAATCCATTTTAACTTTTAAACACTTTTCTTTTTCGCCACGATTAATTGCTAAAATTCTATGAGCAGGGATAGTTTTTACTGGTTCTTTATAATCTGCATACATTGAATAAGTGTCTTTTTCATCCTTTTGAGCTTCTTTTGTGACAATTAAACCATTATTAAAAATAAACAATTTAATATATTGCCTGTATTCAGCAACATCACTTATATCTTCGCTAATTATATCAAGAGCGCCTTGCAATGCTTCTTCCTTAGTTAAAACCTTCTTTTCTTCATTTATAAAAGAAGCAACATAATAATCAAAATCATCAACTTGCTTTTGTTCACAAATGGTTTTTGCAAGAGGAGCAAGCCCTTTTTCTCTTGCTATAGATCCTCTTGTCTTTTTCTTTGGCTTATAAGGTCTATAAAGATCTTCTACTTCAGATAAAGTTTTTGCATTTAAAATTTTATCTTTTAATTCATCAGTTAATTTCCCTTGTTCTTCAATTGATTTTAAAACAGTTTCAATTCTTGCTTCTAAATTTCTAAGATATAAAAGCCTTTCCTCAAGATTTCTTAAATCAACATCAGTTAAATTTCCAGTTGCTTCTTTTCTATAACGAGCGATAAAAGGAACAGTATTTCCTTCATCTAAAAGTTTTATAGCTGATTCAACACTAGATAATTTTAAATTTAATTCTTCGCTAATTCTCTTACTAATTTCCATTTATTTCACCACTATATTAACAATTCTATTTTTAACGACAATAACCTTAATAATTGTTTTGCCATCAATATTCTTTTTAACATTTTCACTATTCAATGCTGCATCTTGTACGATGCTATCATCAGAATCTTTTGCAACTTCAATTGTATCTCTAAGTTTACCATTGACTTGAACAGCAATTTTTACGTTGCTTAAAACAAGTTTACTTTCATCATAAACTGGCCATTTTTCATAAGTGATTAAATCTTCATGCCCTAGTTTGTTCCAAATTTCTTCTCCCATAAATGGGCAAATACAATCAAACATTTTTATAAAATCTTCAAAATATGGTCTGTAAATTTCTTTTGCTTTATATAATTCATTTACAAAAACCATCATTTGAGAAATCGCAGTATTAAATTGTAAACTTTCGAAATCATCAGTAACTTTTTTAACTGTAAAATTAAATATATAATCTAATTCACCATCATTTGTATCTTTGAATTTATTAAACATTTCAGGAGTGTCAATAATTCTATAAACACGATCAATGAATCTTTTTGCACCTTCAAGTCCCCCATCACTCCATGGTAATGAAGCTTCAAGTGGTCCCATAAACATTTCATAAAGTCTTAAAGAATCAGCACCATATTTACTAATAACAACATCTGGATTAATAACATTTCCTCTAGATTTTGACATCTTTTCGCCATTTGCTCCAAGAATCATTCCTTGATGGAATAATTTCTTAAATGGTTCTTTAACACTAACAACTCCTTCATCATAAAGGAATTTATGCCAAAATCTTGCATAAAGTAAATGTAAAGTGGCATGCTCTTGTCCGCCAACATAAAGATCAACAGGTAACCAATGATCTAATAACTTTTTATCCGCAATTGCATTTTCATTGTGTGGATCGATATATCTTAAGAAATACCAACAACTGCCAGCCCATTGTGGCATAGTATTAGTTTCTCTTAAAGCATGTTTACCATCTACTGTAACATTAAGCCAATCAGTTAATCTTGAAAGTGGTGATTCTCCATTTCCTGAAGGTTCGTATTTATCCATTTCAGGTAAAACAAGAGGTAATTTATCATCACCAACCCTTCCTAAACTACCATCATCAAAATGATAAATTGGAATTGGTTCCCCCCAATATCTTTGTCTTGAAAATAACCAATCTCTTAATTTGTAATTAACTTTAAAGCTTCCTTTTCCTAATTCAATTAACTTATAGGTAATAGATTCTTTACCTTCTTCAATATTTAAACCATTAATGAAATCACTATTAATGTGCGCTCCATCCTCAATAAATGCATTCTCGCTCACATCGCTTTCAATAACTTTTTTAATTGGCAAATTATATTTTTTAGCAAATGCATAATCTCTTTCATCATGAGCTGGAACAGCCATAACTGCACCGCTACCATAACTTGCTAAAACATAATCAGCAATGAAAATAGGCACTTCTTTATTATTTATAGGATTAATTGCATAACTTCCAGTAAATACGCCAGTCTTATCCTTATTTAATTCTGTTCTATCAAGATCGCTCTTTGAACTTGTTTTTTCTATATATTCATTGATTTCTTTTTCTTGTTCTTTGGTTGTAATTTCTTTAACAAGTGGATGCTCAGGAGCCAAACAGCAATATGAACATCCAAATAATGTATCGGCTCTTGTTGTGAAAACCTCAAAAGTTTTATCGGTTCCTTTAACATCAAAAGTAATGATGGTGCCTTTAGATTTTCCTATCCAGTTTCTTTGAAGTTCAACAGTTGATTTTGGCCAATCAAGATTATCTAAGTCACTAGCAAGTCTATCAGCATAAGCTGTGATTTTTAAAACCCATTGTTTCATTGGCTTTCTAATAACTGGGAAACCTCCCCTTTCTGACTTTCCATCAATGACTTCTTCATTTGCTAAAACTGTTCCTAAAGCAGGGCAATAGTTAACAGGTTTATCGGCAATATAAGCTAGTCCTTTGTCGTACATTTTTAAGAAAATCCATTGAGTCCATTTATAGTAAGTTGGATCGCATGTAGTAACTTCTCTATCATAATCATAAGAGAATCCTAATGATTGAATTTGTTCTCTAAAATGATTGATATTTTTTTCTGTAAATCCCCAAGGATGTTGGTTCATTTTCATTGCATATTGTTCGGCTGGCAAGCCAAAAGCATCCCAACCAATTGGGTGTAAAACATTGAATCCTTGCATTCTTTTCATACGTGCAACAATATCAGTCGCAGTATAACCTTCAGGATGGCCAACATGTAAGCCTTCTCCTGATGGATATGGGAACATATCTAAAACATAATATTTAGGTTTGCTAAAATCATATGCATCGCATGCGTAAGTTTTATGCTCTACCCAATACTTTTTCCATTTTTGCTCAACTGCAATAAAATCATAACTCATAGAATTTCTCCTTTGAAAATACAAAAACGTCCAACTTAAGGACGTTATTTACGCGGTACCACCTTAATTCATTTATTCAATAATAAATGCACTCATTTTTGCCAACATTAATGTGATGAGATTTTATTTTGCAATTGTTAATTTTCACCGACCATTAACTCTCTAAAAATTGCTCAATAAATTAGTTCACGTTAGCCATATGATTTTACCACAAAATGAAATTTTTGAATACAACCATATATGACCATCTAAAAATCATAAATGGTTTTTAATTCTCGAGACCAATCAAATTTTAAAATATAAGTTTAAAAATTTTTTTAATTTTTACTAAATGTCCAATGCATCTTTATTTAAATTAACTTTGAAGTCTTTTGCTAAATCAATGAAATTTTCAGTAGTTATTGTTTGTGTTTTCTTAAGACCACCATTCATAGAAATAACTTTAACCAAAATTTCTGCACTCTTTTCGACTGTATCAGCTAACCCAAAAGTTGTATCGAAATCTGGTCCTGTTACAAATAATCCATGATGTGCCCAAATTGCAACATTATATTTTTCCATTAATTTTGATGTTTCAACTGCAATATCTCTTCCGCCAGGTACCATCCATTTAACAACACCAACTCCTTCAGGAAAAACAACTGGACATTCAGTTGCCATTTCCCATAGTTCACGAGTGAAAATTTTATCTTCTAATGGTAAAACAAAAGTTAAAGCAATAATATTTGTTGCATGGCAATGATAAACAATTCTAAATAAACCATTTGTACGTTTCTTAACAACTTCTAAGTTCATTAAATGAGATGGAAGTTCACTAGTTGGTCTGCCACCTTTATTTAATCCCCAAACAATTTTAAATTTAGTGCCAGTATCATCTAATTTAATAATACAAATATTTCCTTCAGGATCCTCTTTTACATTCATCATATATCTGCCGCTTCCTGTAACCAAAAAATATTCGTTCTTTAAATCACTTACGGTTGTTCCAATATCCACCCATGGTTTTGAATCGATAAGTTCTTCTTTTATTAATTCAACCTCTTCCTCTTTAAGTCTATAAGAAAGATTGCCACCATTTCTTTCGTGCCATCCTTTTTTAAATCCATTATCACAAAGTCTGATGAATTCCTTTGCAAATTGTGCTTCTAAAACCTTCATATTAATTATCCTCTTTTTGAAAGAACAGTTTTTTCATATTCTTTTATATTATCTAAATATTCCATACCAACAGGAATGTTATTAACAAAACAATAGTAATCATAAACTGCGCCGAAATTCATTGTCTTCATTTCTTCAGTTAAAACCATTCTATCAGTATATTTCTTATCTAATTCAATCTTGTTTAATTCATCAGTTGGTTCAAGTAAAGCTTTCAATAATGCTTTTTGAGTTGATCTAATGCCAACAACCCAAGCAGCAATTCTATTAATTGATGCATCAAAATAATCAAGACCTATGGATGTCTTATTAATCAACTCACCCCTAACTAAACTTCTTGAAATTTCATTCAACTCATCGTCGAAAAGTACTACGTGGTCACTATCCCATCTAACTGGTCGTGAAACATGTAATAATAAGTGTGGAACATATAGCAAAACACTACTAATCTTGTCGCTTATAACTTCAGTTGGATGAAAGTGTCCAGCATCTAAAGTTAGTGCAGTTTGATTTTTTGTTGCATACCCCAAATAAAATTCATTACTACCAACAGTATATGATTCAACACCAATTCCAAATAACTTCGATTCAACCGAATCAATATTATACTTTGAATCTATTTTTTCTTTAAAAATCTCATCTAAACTGTTTTCTAATCTAACTCTTGGAGACAATCTATCGTAAGGAATATCTTTCATACCATCTGGAATCCAAATATTTGTAACACAAGGTATTCCTAATTCCTTACCAAAATATTCACCAATCTTTCTACTTCTTTTGCAATGTTCAATCCAAAAATTTCTAGTTTCATCGTCTGCACTTGATAAAGTAAAACCACTTTCGGCTTTTGGATGAGAAAAACATGTTGGGTTAAAATCTAAGCCCAAATTATTCTTCTTTGCAAATTCTACCCAACTTTCAAAATGCTTTGGTTCAATTTGATCCAAATCTACCTTTTCTTTTGTATCTGCATATATCGCATGCAAATTTAACTTAAATTTTCCAGGAACAAGTTTTAAAACTTCTTCTATATCTTTTTTTAATTCTTCAACATTTCTTGCTCTACCAGGATAATTTCCCGTTGCTTGAATACCACCACTTAATTCTTGATTAAATAAAAATCCTCTAACATCATCGCCTTGCCAACAATGAATAGAAATTCTAATGTTTGATAATTGTTCTAATGCTTTATCGGTATCAACACCAATTTTTGCATATTCTTTTTTAGCTAATTCATATTCTTTTCTTAAATCTCTCATAATTTATTTCCTTTCTGTAATTTCTTTATATCGAGAATATTTTTTTAAATAAAATTCGTGATCCTGAGGATGATAAACCATATATGAATGATCTTTTTTCAAGAATGCTCTTGCCTCATCTAGGTTTTTAAATACATCTAATTTTATAAATTGGATAAGCGCATTCCCATAAACAGTTGCTTCTTTTTCGCCTTCGATTACATCAATATTTAGAATGTTGCTTGTAAGTTGATTAAGTAAATCAACATTTGAACCTCCACCAACAATTACCAATTCCTTATAATCTTTTTTTGTTATTTCGATCAATTTTTTAAATTCTTCAAAATATTTAAATGCCATTGATTCATAAATTGCTAAGCACATTTCTCCGATAGTTAATTCATATTTTTGCTTTGTATTCTTTAAATATGTAATTAATTTAGTTTCCATATCAAATGGTGTGCTAAACAATGGATCATCGATATTAATAAATATCTCATTATTTTTAGTGGCTTTAGCACTTTCTAACATTTCTTTAAAAGTTATATTAATGCCCCTGTCAATCAATGATTTTCTATATTCTTGAATAATGAATAAACCCATTATATTTTTTAAAAATCTTATTGAATGGTTGTAACCTATTTCATTCGTGAAATTATTTTTATAGCTCAATTCATCAATAATTGGTTCTTTTAATTCAACACCCAACAAACTCCATGTACCACTACTTATATAACAAGAATTTTCTTTTAATGGAATTGAGGCTATTGCACTAGCAGAATCATGACTTGCTGTAGCAATCACTTTAATCTTATAAACCCCTAATTCTTTAACAATTTCATCTTTTAAATAACCAATTTCTTCACCAGGTAAAACAAGTTCAGGAAAGATTTTTTTATCAACCATTGCTAGTTTTAACAATTCATCATCAATCTCTTTTTTAATTGGATTATATAAAGATGTTGTCGATAAATTTGTCAATTCAATGCATTTTTTATCTGTTAAAAAATAAGCAATTAAGTCAGGAATTAACAAAATTTTATTAACATCTCTTTTGCTTAAGTTATCATCATATAATTGAAATAAAGTATTGAACGCTAACTTTTGAATTCCACTTCTTTCATAAATTTTTTTATATTTGATTTTGTCTAATAATTTGCTCATTGCTTCATCGCAACGATAATCTCGATAAGCGAAAGGATTTTTAGTTAGTAGCCCATTATTATCTAAAACTCCATAATCAACTCCCCAAGTATCAATACCTAAAGAAGAAATATCTTTATACTTTTCTAAAGATAGTTTTAAGCCTTTTTTAATCTCATTAAATAATTTCCTAAAATTCCAAATTAAATGCCCATTATTATCTTTCTCCATTGCATTAGGAAAACGATAAACCTCATCGGTATTAAAATGCGCATTTTCATAGGTGACAACAATAAATCTACCGCTACTTGCACCAATATCTAAACATAAAACTCTCATAATTAGATTATAGTTATAGAGATAATAATATGCTAGAATTTGAGTGAATATTGATAAATGAGCAAATTTAATTATTAAGTTAATCACAAATGAGCAAGGAGAAATTATGTATAATATCGAAAGAGAAGACCAAATCATTAAAATTTTAAAGAAGCAAAATAGTATTTCTGTAAACGAATTATCTAAAAAATTATATGCATCAACCTCAACAATAAGAAGGGACTTAACAAATTTAGAAAAAAGAGGATTAGTAACAAGAACTTTTGGCGGTGTTTATCTAACCAAAAATACCTTCAATAAAGAAATTCCTTTTAAATATAGAGAGGAAACTAATATTTTAGAAAAAAGAAATCTTTGCCAAAAAGTTTTACCGTTTATAAAAGACAATATGTCTTTGTTTTTAGACAGTTCAACAACAATTCTACAAATAGTAAACTATTTAAATAATTTCAAAAATTTAACCATAATTACAAACGGGTTTGAAATAACAAATGAAATATTAAATAACACGAAACATCAAGTTATATTAACTGGTGGAATAATTCAAACGAACTCAAATAGTATGCTTGGTACCATCACAAATTCAGTCTTGAACAATCTGCATGCAGACTTATCAATTCTAAGTTCAACTGGAGTCGATATTGATTTTGGTGTAAGCGAATCTACGCTTGATCAATCAGAAGCTAAAAAAATAATGAATAAGAATTCAGATATGTGCATATATCTTGTAGATGATTCTAAATTCAATAAAAAAGGAATAAATAAAACCTCTGATTTAAAAGAAGTTGATGTTGTAATAACAAACAAGAAACCTGATGAAAAATTTATACAGTATTTTAAGGAAAATAATATTAAAATTGTCTACTAAAAAATGGTTCAGAAGCCCTGAACCATTTTCTTATTTAACATAAGCTTTATAACTTGTTACATCACTAACAACTTCACCATCAATTTGC
>CAVKEL010000132.1:0-2662 GCA_963655445.1 Acutalibacteraceae bacterium
CGCTTGATCTCTACTTTTTAAAAAATCTGTTCGTTCATTGTTTCTTTTAAATAATTCAATAATTTGAGAGTAATAAATTGCCTCAGGATACTTAATGTTAAGCTTTAATGGTATTAAATTCATGAATGGATTCGTTTTAACATAACCTTTTTTAAGCATAAATTTGTAGTAATGTTTTAAAGAACTAATTCTTCTTGCTAAACTTCTTTTTGAATCAGAACTTGTAAGTCTTTCGGTTTCGAAATCACGAATATCACTAACTTTAATTGTTAAATAATCACGATTTTCTCGATATAAAAATTGATGAAAACAATCTAAGTCTTGTTTATAACTTAAAACAGTGTTATCTGAATAATTTCTTTCGTATTTGAGATATTTTAAAAATTCTTCTTCTGTGTTAATCATTTAATTTGTGCTACAAATGCATCAACTCCATTTAAAGCATTTTCAATTACTTTTTCTTTTGGCAATACATTTGCTCTATAAATTATACCAAAGTTTGCATTCATAGGTTGGAACGAATTTGCACCAGTGTGTGTTATATAACGCACAAGTGCACCTAAAACCGAATTAAAAGATAACACCTTATGAGGGATATTATTTAAATTCATATAGCAATAATATGCAGCAAGTAAACCACTAGCAGCACTTTCAACATAGCCTTCAACTCCTGAGAGTTGGCCTCCAACATAAATATTCGGATTAACCTTCAATCTTAATTCGCCATCTAAAATTTTTGGTGAGTGCAAGTATGAATTTCTATGCATCAAACCATATCTAATGAACTCAGCATTTTCTAAACCAGGAATAAACCTAAATACTCTTTTTTGTTCACTATAAGTTAAATTTGTTTGAAAACCAACGAGATTATAAAGATTACCAATTAGG
Source organism: Acutalibacteraceae bacterium (assembly GCA_963655445.1). Lineage (GTDB taxonomy): Bacteria > Bacillota_I > Bacilli_A > RFN20 > CAG-826 > Onthovivens. Next base: position 889 of record CAVKEL010000132.1, read on the forward strand.
TTATCTTGACGAAGTTGCACAACTGCAAAAGGATGCTCACCTTCTCTTTCAAGTCCTACAGGTTTAAGTGGTCCAAATCTTAAAGTGTCAACCCCTCTAGAAGCAATCACTTCTATTGGTAAACATCCTTCAAAGTAATTTGTATCAAATGAATGTAGCAAAGCCTTTTTCGCACCTAAAAGCTCATTAACGAAGTTTTTATATTCTTCCTCATTCATTGGGCAATTTATATAGCTTTCATCACCATGATCATATCTTGATTTAAAATAAACTTTATCTAAATTAATTGATTCTTTCATAACAATTGGTGCTGATGCATCAAAAAAAGAAAAACATTTTTCATGAGTTAGAGCGCTAATTTCTTCAAGTAATCGAGAACTTGTTAAAGGACCAGTACAAATGATTGCTGGCCCTTCAGGAAGTTTCAAAATATCTTCATAATGGATTGTAATATTTGGATTATCTTTAATCTTTTTAGTGATATATTCAGCAAAAACAGTTCGATCAACTGCTAAAGAATCGCCACTAGGAACTGATGAAATCTTGCTTGCTTCCATCATTAAAGAACCCATTTTTTCAATTTCAGCTTTCAATAATCCACAAGCATTATCTAAATTCTTGTTTTTTAAAGAATTTGAGCAAACAAGTTCACCAAAAAGATCTGTATGATGTGCTTCAGATTTTACTTTAGGTCTTTTTTCATAAAGATCAACATGAATACCATGATTCGCAAGAAAATTGCTAGCTTCACAACCAGCAAGTCCTGCACCAATTACATTAACTTTCAGCATCTTTTTTCTCGATTGGTTCTACATAATGGCATTTTGGATAGTTTGTACATCCATAAAAATAACCACGTTTACTCTTTCTTTTAACTAATATTGCACCACATTTTGGACAATATCTTTTTTCTTCGTTTGTTTCTTCTCCTTCTTTTGCAATGCTTTCAACATATCTACATTTTGGGAAATTAGAGCATCCAATAAATTCATCGCCTTTTTTAGACTTTCTATAAACTAAAGGTGCACCGCAATTTGGGCAAGTTCTACCAACTTCTTTAACTGGTTCTTTTTCTTCTTTAACAACATATTTACAAGTTGGATAGTTGCTACAAGCAACAAAATCACCATTTTTACCATGTCTAACAACAAGCGGAGAACCACAATTTGGACAATTCTCACCTGTATATTCAAGTGGATCTTTATAAATTTTAGTTTTTATTTCATCAAAGTGAGTAATAAATGGATCATAAAAATCCTTAATAACTTTTACTTCTTCTTCGCTACCCTCACTAATTTTATCTAAGTTTACTTCCATTTCGGCAGTATATTCAGTATTCATTAAATCAGGAAAATATTTCCTTAAAACATTAACTGTTTTAATTCCTTGTTCAGTAGGAACTAAACCTTCTTTTGAACTAGAAACATATTTTCTAGAAATTAATGTTTGAATAGTTGCAGCATAAGTTGAAGGTCTGCCAATACCTTTTTCTTCCATTAATTTAACAACTTTGCCTTCATTATATCTTGCTGGTGGTTTTGTAAAATGTTGCTCTTTATTGATATCAAAGAGTTCATAGTTTTCACCTTCCTTAAATAATGGAAGCGAATCTTCGCCTTTTTCGTCAATTTTTAAAATATCATAACCTTTAAAGATAGTTACACTACCACTTGCTTGGAAAGTTACATTGTTAGTTTTAAATGAAACCAAAGTTGATTCAATTTTTTTATCCACCATTAAAGACGCAAGGGCTCGTTCAAAAATAAGTTTATAT
>CAVKEL010000133.1:0-4399 GCA_963655445.1 Acutalibacteraceae bacterium
GTATAAAGTAATTTTGCTGCTTCTTCATCAAAATGATTTGGTTCCATAAAACCAAATAAACAAGTACCACCCATAGAAGTCATAACAATTCTATTTTTTATTTCAACATTACCTATTTTCCAAGGCGTAAATAGCGGATTATATTTTTGTTTCATTTAGATTTCCTCCAAAATTTATCGACTTTTTAATTATAAATAAAATTCTTGATAAAGTGAAAATAATAGTGAATCATACATGACGAAATTATGTTCACAAGTGATTTTTATTGCTGCTAAACAAAGTTTTTAAAATTCATGCATATTTTATAAAAAACTTTTGCGTAAACATTTATTTATTTAACTAATTGTGATAACATAAATTCGATTTTCGAATTTTTACAGTAGTTAGTATTTATACTAACTAATATGGCTGAACTGTTTTAATTTGAATTCTTTAAAAAGGGAGAAGAGGTATGGGTGTTAAAATTGTTGAAACATCTTTAAGAGATGGTCATCAATCTTTGTTTGCAACTCGTATGACAACACCAGAAGTTTTAAGTGTTGCTAAATATCTCGATGATGTAGGTTTTTATGCTATTGAGATTTGGGGCGGTGCTACTTTTGATTCTTGTATGAGATTTTTAAACGAAGATCCATGGGAAAGACTTAGAGAGTGTAAGAAACTCTTTAAGAAAACTAAGTTACAAATGTTATTCCGTGGTCAAAATATTTTAGGATACCACCATTATGCAGATGATGTAGTCGATATGTTTGTTAAAAAATCTATCGAAAATGGTATTGATGTAATCCGTGTTTTTGATGCATTAAATGATATTCGTAATCTTGAAACGGCTGTAAAGTCCACTAAAAAATATGGAGGAGAATGTCAAATTGCATTAAGTTATACAACATCTCCAGTTCACACAGTCGAATATTATTGTAAACTTGCAAAACAAGTTGAAGAACTTGGAGTCGATTCAATTTGCATTAAGGATATGGCAGGTGTTTTGCTTCCTGATGCAGCATATGAATTAATTTCAAAATTAAAGAAAACTGTTAAAGTTCCAATTGAATTACATAGTCATTGTACTGGCGGAATTTGTGAAATGACTTATTTAAAAGCAATTGAAGCAGGTGTTGATATTATTGATACTGCTTTAAGTCCTTTAAGTAATGGTACATCTCAACCATCAACACAAGCATTTAACTATGTTTTAAGAGGAAGTAAATATGATCCAAAACTTAATGAAGAATTGTTAAATAAAGCAAGCTCTGCGTTAACAGTTATTAAGGATAAATATTTAGCAAATGGATTATTAAATCCAAAAGTTTTATCAGTTAATCCAAACATTTTAAAATATCAAGTTCCAGGAGGAATGTTAAGCAACCTCATGAATCAACTTAAAAAACAAAATGCCATGGATAAATATGATGAAGTATTAAAAGAGGTTCCTAATGTTAGAAAAGATTTAGGATATCCACCTTTAGTTACTCCTCTTTCACAAATGGTTGGTACACAAGCTGTTTTAAATGTACTCACAGGTGAAAGATATAAGATGGTTCCACAAGAAATTAAAGATTATTTGCATGGTTTATATGGAAAAGCTCCTGCTGAAGTTAATCAAGAAGTTTTACATAAGATTATTGGGGATGATGAAATTATTACTTGTAGACCAGCCGACAATATTGCTCCTGAATTCGAAGCATTAAAAGAAAAGTATAAGGATTTAGCAAGATGTGATGAAGATGTTTTATCACTTGCACTTTTTGAACAAGTTGCAACTGAATTCTTAACTAAAAAATACAAATTAAATAAGGAAGAAGATACTGTTGATGAATTCAACATTGTCTTTTAGTGAACTATTATGAATTTATTAGGACATCAAATAGGTTTAGGTGAAGCAGCAATTTATTCACTTGTTGCAATTATTCTTGTCTTTGTAGTTTTACTTATTTTAATTGGTGTAACATATTTAATTTTTAAACTTTTAGATCTTTTTGGTTCAAGAAAGAAAAAAGAAGAACCTAAAGCAGAAGTAAAAAGTGTTGCTGAACCAGTTGAAATCAATGACGAAGACAAGATGGTTGCAGTACTTGTTGTATCAATCGATTATCGTAATGAAATTAAAAAAGATGTTAAAGTTGTTAGTGTTAAAGAACTTAATTAAGGAGTAATTTGAATATGAAAAAATATAAAGTTAAAGTTAATGGAAAACTTTATGAAGTTGAACTTGAAGCTGTTGAAGAAGTTAAAGGTAGTGTAGAAGCACCAAAAACAGAAGAAGTTAAAAAAGAAGTTTCAATCCCAAGTGGTGGCAAAGAAGTTTTAGCTCCAATTGGTGGAAGCGTTATTAAAGTTAATGTTAAAGTTGGTGATTCAGTTAAAAAAGGACAATGCTTAGTCGTTATTGAAGCTATGAAACTTGAAAACGAAATTGTCGCTCCAGTTGATGGAAAAGTCACTGCTGTTAATGTCAATAAAGGCGCTACTGTTAATACAAAAGATTTATTAGTTGTTATAGGTTAATTTTATGTGGAATACTGTTTTAGAAATTATTAATGGTATTCTTGGCGAATCTGGATTTGCAAGTTTCTTTGTAAATGATGGTTGGAAAAACCTTATTATGATAGTTATAGCCTGTGCTTTATTATACTTGGCTATCAAAAAAGAATACGAACCATACTTGCTTATTCCAATTGCTACTGGAATGCTTCTTGTAAATTTATTTCCTGGAATCATGGTTGGTTATGACCGTGAAACTGGAGAATTCTTAGGCGAAGCTGGATTATTTGATTATCTTTATTTAGGTGTTAGATATGAGATTTATCCATGTTTAATCTTTTTAGGAATCGGTGCTACAACTGATTTTGGACCACTTATTGCAAATAAGAAAACTATGCTTTTAGGTGGAGCTGCTCAAATTGGTATTTTTGCAACATTTATTGGTGCAATTTTGATGGGATTTAGTTATGAACAAGCCGCATCAATTGGTATTATTGGTGGAGCTGATGGACCTACTGCAATTTTAGTCACAACTAAACTTGCTCCTGAACTTTTAGGTGCTATTGCAGTTGCGGCATATTCATATATGGCTTTAGTTCCAATTATTCAACCTCCAATCATTAGACTCTTAACAACAAAGAAAGAGCGTAAGATTAAAATGGAACAATTAAGACCTGTCTCAAAAAGAGAAAAGATTATGTTCCCAATTATCGTTACAATTATCACTGTCTTAATTGTTCCTTCATGTGCTCCATTAATTGGTATGCTTATGTTTGGTAATTTAATTAAAGAAAGTGGAGTTGTACCAAATCTTGTTCATACAGCCGCAAATGCATTACTCTACATTGTTACAATACTTTTAGGTTTAAGTGTCGGTGCTACAGCTACTGGAAGTAGTTTCTTAACTCTTGAAACAATTAAGATTTTTGCATTAGGAATTTGCGCATTTGCTTTATCTACAGCGTCTGGTGTTTTAGGTGGCAAGGTCATGTGTTGGGCAACTCATGGAAAAGTCAATCCAATGATTGGTGCAGCTGGTGTTAGTGCTGTTCCAATGGCAGCAAGAGTTGTTCAAAAAGAAGGACAAAGAGAAGATCCTGAAAACTTCTTATTAATGCACGCAATGGGACCAAATGTTGCTGGTGTTATTGGTAGTGCAATTGCTGCAGGTATTTTATTAACCTTAGCGGGATTATTATAGTAATGAATAAAAAACAAAAACTTATCAGGAGCATTGCAAAAATGGCAATGCTCCTTGCTTTATTAATAGTTGCAAGTTATATCAATATTAGTGTAGGTGTTTTAAAATTTACACTTCAATTACTTGTAGTTTTTTTGATTGGATTTTTTGCAACAATGCTAGAAGGATCAATAATTCTAGTTTTATATATTAGTTTAGGTTTGATTGGTTTACCTGTTTTTGCTAATTTTGGTGGTGGAATTGCCTACCTTGTTAACCCTACATTTGGATTTGTTTATGGATTCATTCCTGGAATATTAGTGATGGGACTTATTAAAAATTTATTTAAAAGTTTTAATAAATTCAAAATTTTTGAATACATTTTGATGTGTTTAGGATGTCTATTTGTAGTATATCTAATTGGTTTTATTCATGGATATTTAATAATGAATTATTATTTAAATAAAACATATGACGTTACTAATTTACTTTTGGTATTTATCGTGCCTTATATACCTTTTGATTTAATTAAGATGGGAGTTGCAATAGTTTCTAAACTTGCACTTGATAAAGCTTATGGAGTTAAATTATCTAAAATTTGATGAAATAGATTCAACTAATCTGTATTTAAAAAAGAATTATGATAAATTACCAAATTGGACTATTGTTCAAGCTAATTTTCAAAGTGCTGGAAGAGGTAGATTTACAAGGTCTTTTGAAGTTGATAAAGGTAAGGGC
>CAVKEL010000134.1:0-2871 GCA_963655445.1 Acutalibacteraceae bacterium
TCGTAATGAGTTTTTGCATATTCTTTAACAACAGTTGTTTTTCCAACTTGACGTAGCCCCCTTATAATCAAAGCCTTTTTTTTGATTTTTAATGAATCATGCCATTTATCTATGTCTTTCATTATTTTTCTATAATACATAGAAATACCTCTTTCTTGCTTAATTGTACACCTTTTTGTACCGAGTTTCTATAATATTTTGCACTTTTTTGTACCGAGTTTCTATAATATTTTGCACTTTTTTATACCGAGTTTTTGTGCAACCAATTCAGATTTAGAGAGTTGCAAGAAAGTTTGTGTTTTGACCTTTTAAAACCATAATTCTTCTTTCTTTTTTAAGCTATTATTTATGTGTGTGTCAAGGGTTGGATGGTCAAATTCGCCGATACGAGTGGTCAAATTCGCCGTTTTCCTCAATCTAAATTAAATAGCGAAGTTGGACCATTAATAAAATCATTAAATGTTAATTTAAGTTTATTTAATATTGTGACAATTGGGGCAAACTTAGAAAATAAAATAACCGACCCTGAAACTGCTATTATAAAAATACTTGATAGCTTGAAAAAACAAAATAAGCGAATATTGGTGACAATTGATGAAGCAATCAATAATAAAAATATGAAAATTTTTGCAACAACATTTCAAATACTTGTTAGAGAAGATCTACCAATATTTTTATTAATGACTGGTTTATTTGATAACATAAGAAACCTTCAAGATGAAAAAAACTTAACGTTTTTATATCGTGCACCAAGAATTAATCTTGGACCATTAAACTTAAAGTCTATAGAAATAAAATATAAAGAAAACTTTAATATTGATGATGAAACTGCATCTAAAATGGCTGCATTAACTAATGGTTATGCTTTTGCATTTCAAGCATTAGGTTATTTAACTTATAAACATAACGCTAACTATATTGAAGCTCATAATGATTATCGAATGTATTTAGAAGAATATTCATATAATAAGATTTGGTCAGAACTTTCAATAAACGATAAAAAGATTCTTAATGCCATGACTAAAACAAATAGTAAGAATGTATCTGATATTATTAAAGAATTAGATATGGATAGTAATTCTTTTAATCAATATAGAAGAAGATTAATAGAAAAAGGTGTTCTTGTTTCTAGAACTAGAGGAACTTTAGAATTTGCTCTCCCTTTATTTAATGAATTTACTAAAGATGCATATTTGTATGAACAATATTAGGGGGTTTGGTGACCATGTGTGGCTAAATTTGAATGTTCTATTTAAAAAGCTCTCCTAAATTGGAGAGCTGATTTTGTATTAATGCGTTATTTAATTACTTACGGTCCATTCAGCGCTTGAATCTAACTCAGTTTTTTGATTAACAATCTCTAATTCACCAGAAGCTATGATTGTATTATCTTTATCATATTGAGTGACAGCAATTGAAACTGTTCCAGAATATTTATAATCACTTACATTATTACAATATAAAGTTAAAGTTTCCGACTCACTATCAAATGAATAATGTAAACCATTATCATCACCATTTTGAACAAACTTGATTTTTTCAATCTTAGTAAATATTTCAACTTTAGTATCACTTTCAGTGAATTCTTTTTTCTCCAATCCTTCAATTGCTTTATATGATGCGGTAATGCCAACTAAACTACTAATTGTATTCCCGTTAGAATCATATGCAGATCTTTGAGATTTAAAGAAAGCAGTATATTTAGTTGCATTACTAGCTCTTGTGAATTTATAAGAATATGATGTTGGGTCTTTAGTAGGATTATTAACTGTAAAGAATTCAACATGTGATTCATCTAAACAAACAAATGTGTCTGTTTCAGGAGTAGAACTTCCATTTTTATAAACACATAATCTATAATAATTTTGAATACCTGCATAAAGATAAGCACTGCTTGCATCACTTCCTTTTTTAAGAACTATGCGAGCATTTTGAATCTTATCATATGTACTATTATCAAGTTTAATTGTACATGTATTATTACGACCGGCATAAATATGACCTACTAATATGCCTGCACTTGCATTTGTTGTTGAATTAATTATTGCAGAACAACTACAATTCACAAAATTTAATGTATAATCCCAACCAACATCATCAATATTGCAAGTTCCATATTGAAGGAAGGCTGCAACATTACTTTGACCTTCTATAGATCCACTAATATTGACATTATTGAAAGTAAGTTCAGTACCATTAAAGTCAAAAACTAATGCTTTATTAGATCCTTCAAAGTTAACATTCAAATTTTTAATTACAGAATTCATAGTTTCTTCTTTTCCTGCGCCAACACGATTAAATAAACATTGTTTTAAATTTGTTAAATTAGCACCATTACCATCAAATGACCCATTTAAAACGTTATATCCAGAATATGTTGATAAATCAAAATCCTTGGCTCCATTTTGATATTCATCAGCAATTTTATAATATTGATAATTATCTCTATAATCATAAATTGATTTAAGATCATTAACACTTCCAATTAAATAAGGTGCCTCTTCAGTTCCTAATCCACCAGAGAACTTATATGTTGCTGTAAATGTTGAAAAATCAGCAGTAGTAAATGTAAGTCTACCACTTGTATCTTCATAATAATATTGACCTGCAGTAGTTAAGCTTGCAGTTGATTCTACACTAGTAAGTTCTACTGCATTATGATAGAAATTAGTAAGATCGAGGTTATCATCTAATTGAATAGTAATAGTAAAATATTTCTCATTTTTTGCACTAATTTTATTTCCATCTTGGTCAATTATTTTAACATCAGTGCTAATTGCATTAGTACCAGTTTCAATAGTTAAATTACCTGGAACTTCAGTAGGAGTTTTAATTAATGTTAAAGAAGTAACGCTAGTATCTATACTATCT
>CAVKEL010000135.1:0-458 GCA_963655445.1 Acutalibacteraceae bacterium
AATAAATACTTGTCAAAAAAAGGAAGCATTTCTTCTTTAATGCTTAAAATGAAAGAGTTAACAATTGAAGCCAAGAAAAAATATGGACAAATTGTTAATAATGCTAGAACTCAAGTTGAGAGTGCAATTAATGAAAAACTAGAAGAAGCAAAAGCTTTAGAACTTAAAAAACAACTTGAAAAAGAAGCAATTGATATCACTCTTCCAGGTAACAATTATTTTTCAGGTAATGAAAACCCATTTTATAAAGTTCTTAACGAAATAGAAGAAATTTTCATTGGGATGGGATATGAAGTTCATGATGGTCCAGAAGTAGTTACCGATGAATTTAATTTTGAACTTGTTAATATTCCAAAAGATCATCCTGCAAGAGATATGCAAGATTCATTCTATATTAATGACAATTTACTCTTAAGAACTCAAACAAGCTCTATGCAACCTCAAATAATGCGCTTAGC
>CAVKEL010000135.1:468-3532 GCA_963655445.1 Acutalibacteraceae bacterium
AAGCCATACTTCAAGTGTTCAAGCTCATGTAATGTTAAATTCTAATGGAAAACCTATTAAAATTATTTGTCCAGGTAAAGTTTATAGAAGAGATAATGATGATATGACTCATAGTCATCAATTTGCACAAGTTGAAGGTTTAGTTATTGATAAAAATATTAATATGGCAAGTTTAAAAGGAACTCTTGAATTATTTGCAAAACAAATGTTTTCAAAAGATTCAAAAGTAAGGTTTAGATCTTCATATTTCCCATTCACTGAACCATCAGTTGAAGTTGATATTTCCTGTTTTAAATGTCATGGAAAAGGCTGTCCAACATGTAAAGGAAGTGGTTGGATTGAAATTTTAGGAGCAGGAATGGTTCATCCTAATGTTTTAAAAATGTCTGGTTATGATCCTGATGTTTATAGTGGATTTGCTTTTGGTGTAGGAATTGATAGAGTAGCTATGCTTCGTTATGGTATAGATGATATTCGTAGAATTTATTCAAATGATGTTAGATTTATTGATCAATTCAATAAAAAGATTGAGGATTAGTTTATGTTGGTATCATTAAAAGAAATTAGTAAATATGTTGATATTAGCGATTTAACTCCAGAAGAAATTGCTAAAAAAATGACTTCGGCAGGAATTGAAGTCGAAGGAATAAATCATCTTTCTAGTGCAACAAACCTTGTAATTGGTCATATTTTAAAATGCGAAAAACATCCAGATAGTGATCATTTGCATGTTAATCAAATCGATATTGGTAGTGAAATAACTCAAATTGTTTGTGGTGCACCAAATTGTCGAGAAGGTTTAAATGTTATTGTTGCTCTTCCAGGAGCAGTTCTTGCAGAAAATAAAAAAATTGAAAAGTCTGTTATTCGTGGTGTTGAAAGTAATGGTATGTGCTGCGCCTTAAATGAAATAGGAGTAGACCAAAAAAACTTAAAACCTGAACAAATTAGTGGAATTGAAGAGCTTCCAGAAGATGCTCCAATTGGAGAAAAAAATGTTTTAAAATATTTAGGTCTTGACGACACTATTCTTGATTTATCACTTTTAGCAAATAGAAGCGATGCTTATTCTTTATATAATGTTGCAAAAGAAATTGGTGCTCTTTTTAATAGAAAAGTTTCAATTCCAGCTTATAATAGTGAAAATTTAGTAGTTAATCAGTATAAAGTTGGTTCAGACACTGAGAATTGTAAGCAATTTGCTCTTCGCTATTTTGAAAATATTCAAATTCATGAATCACCAAAAGAACTTCAAGAAATACTAAGAAATGAAGGAATTAGATCAATCGATAATATAGTCGACATAGGAAATTATGTCATGCTCTTAACTGGTCAACCATTAAATATGTATGACGCTGATAAACTTCCTAAAAAAGAATTGATTGTGAAAGATGATTTTGAAGGCGATGTAGTCGCAATGGATGGTAAGACATATTCACTCAAAAAAGGCGATTTAGTCGTTACAAGTGGTGGCGAAGTTATGTGTATAGCCGGAATTATGACATGTGAATGTTGCAAAGTTACTAGCGAAACAAAAAATATTTTAGCGGAAGCCGCAAATTTTTATGGTCCACAAATTAGAAAAACATGCATTAGACTTGGATTAAGTAGCGATTCTTCTCAAAGATTTATTAAAGGTGTCAACCCAAATCAAACAGAAGAAGTAATGAATTTAATCACACATTTGATTAATAAATTCTCTTCGTGTGATAAATTTTCAGAAACTCAAGAATATAATGTTCTTAATTACAAAGATAAAGAAATTGAGTGCACATTCGATTATATTAATAATCGTTTAGGAACTTCCTTCGATAATGAGACAATAATTTCAACATTGAACAAATTATATATTAAAACAAAAAATGTTGATGAAAAGGGATTTATTGCTGTTATACCTTCATTTAGAATTGATATTGAAGGCAAAGCTGATTTAAGTGAAGAAATTATTAGATATAATGGATTTGATAAGATTACATCGGTTCTTCCAATGATGGAAACTACTGTCGGTGGTAGAACAGGCTTTGGCAGGCAAGAGAAAGTTGTTGCTGATTATTTATTAAGTCAAGGATTAGATAGAATTATTAGTTATTCATTAATCAGCAAAGAAGATAACGATTCATTTAATTTAGTTAATAAAAATGAAGGTTATGAAGTTTTACATCCTTTAACTGAAGATCATAAATATATTAGAACTAATCTTCTTAGCTCGATGTTAAGAACAGTTCAATATAATTTCAATCATCAAAACAAAAATTTTGGTTTATTTGAAATTTCGCAAATAAATGATAAAAAGGGCACTGGAAGTCATCTTTCAATTTGTTTATGTGGTAAAAAATTTGGTCAAGATGAATTAAATAGCGCTCCATACAATTTCTTTGATGCTAAGGGACTTTTTGAGAACATTGTTAGTATGTTTAATATTCAACCAATGCGATTAAAATATGAAAGACTTAGTGAATCTAAAGAATTACATCCAAATAGAAGCGCAATGGCGAAGCTTGATGGAAAAGTGCTTGCTGTTTTTGGTGAAATTTATCCAACTTTAAAAGGAAAATATGATTTTAATAAAGAAGAAGTTGTTCTTTTAGAACTAGATTTATCTTTATTATTCAAGACTAAATCAAGCAATAATCATTTCGCTGAATTTAATAAATATCCAACAGTTTCTCGTGACTACGCATTTGTTTTAGATGATCAAATTAAATACTCTGATATTAAAAATGAGCTTAAAAAAGGTAGTTCATTAATTTCAGAAATACATATTTTTGATATTTATAAAGGTGAACATCTCGAGAAAAATAAGGTTTCAATCGCTATAAGTGTATTGATTGATGGCAAAGATCATACATTAAAAGAAGATGAAATTAATGCTGTTGATGCAAAGATTAGAGATACTATTAAAGATAAATTTAATGGTTCAATTAGGGCATAATTATGAAAATTTATTTTAGTCAAATTAAAGAATATGAAACTTTAGAGTATACATCTTTACTTGAAGATTATGTCGATGGAAGCGATGGAACTTTAAAAAATATTAATTCAACAAATGGAGAACTTAAGCTCA
>CAVKEL010000136.1:0-2883 GCA_963655445.1 Acutalibacteraceae bacterium
TAGATTGGTAATAAATCCTTAGCAATAATGTGCCAAAAGATATTACTACCGTTATGTCACACTATTTTCTGAAATCGTAAGTTCAACAGTTTCGATTCTCAACATTTGTTTTTTTCATTAATGTATTCCCTAGCCATAACTAAGGTTTTGATACACTTGAGTGCTCCATCCCAATCGCAAAAATCCAAATGGAAGGCAAAAATTCGGCCTAAAATGCCATTTTAATCCCTAAAAATCAAAAAAAGTACTGGTAATAGCGTATCAAACCATTGCTTTCTTAATGGTGGAGATGCGGAGGAGAACACAAATATAAGAGTATCAAATAACTAGTTTTTTATGCTTGTTTTATTATGTTTTCTTTAGTTTCTTTTGTTTCAATGAGTCTCTTTTTGTTACTAGACGAGAAAAATATACCTTTTTAGATACCTTTTTTATTTTTTCATCTTTAGAGATTTTTGAAAATTCATTTACTAGACGAGATATATAAAAGGATCAACTAAATAAAACTTTTCTTACTCTAATAACTTAAGTAGTTATTAAGACAATAATTTATTGTTTCTCTTTTGGTTTATCTTTACGAACAACATCTCTTCCCTCTACTTTAAAAAGGGTTTTGATTTCTTTATTTAATGTTGTATTCATCATTTTTAAAACCTCATCTCTATAAATAGTTTGATTTGGAACCAATTTTAAAATTTAGGTATTTTTAAGTGAAAAAAGACACCAATTAAGGTGTCAATAAAATGTTCTAGAAGTTAGGTACATTATTTATTCATATTCAAGAAAATCTTAATAAAATAAATTGGTCGGAATTCTATAACTTTTTAAAACCATCAATAAGTTCAATTTTTGTATCAACAGAACTTAATACCACTTTCCCCGCCAATGAACCCTTTGTTTCACAAATTCCATTTTTAAAGGTAACATTTACAGTCATTAAAGGCGCACCAAGAACGAATTCATTACCTTTATCTTTCAAAATTCCAATATTACCAACACCTTGTCCCATAAATCCTTTCTTGAAAGCAAGAATCGCCTCATTATCTGGCATTGAATAAGAAAATTTCGCCATATCTCTTTCTCCTTTATCTTATATAAATAATTTTACCCCCCCCGAGAAAGTCAAGACCTTTATTAAAAAAGAAAAAAATAGCTTTCGCTACTCTTCCTTCTTTCTATTACGGACACTCATTTGTGTCCTTACAACGAAGTGACTAGGTACATATTATATTCCTATTATGTGGCAATCTTCTACTTTTGTTTCATTTGATGGGCCTAAATAAAGTGGAGACGAACTTTATTTTAAAACTTTCCAGTTTTATTTAAAGTTTTTAATTTTTTAGTACAGTTATTGGAACAATATAAATGTCATCTTCTGTCTTATAACAATTCCCATGGCTGGTTAATATCATACTGAATTTAGGGAGTTTATTGTTGCTTTTAACCATTTTATTTAAAAACTTATTTAAAGAACTAATACCTTCCTTGATATTTTTTTCACTATATATTTTGATTTCAATTGCACAATATTCACCATTCTTACATTCAATAATCGCATCAATCTCTTGACCTGAACTATCACGATAATGTTTTAATTGTCCATTAATGGATTGTGCATATACAAATAGATCTCTAACAGCTAAATCCTCAAAGAATAATCCAAATGAATTTAAGTCGTTTAACAAATCATTTGGTGTAATTCCAAGAGTACTTGTCGCAATTGAAGTATCTACAAAATGATGAGTCGGAGCTTGTCTTACCACCACTGAAGACCTTAGATTTAAATTCCATGCTGGCATATCAAATATAATAAATAAATCTTTTAATGTTGAAACATAGGTATCAAATGTATCTTCATCTAGTTTTAATCGAATACCTGATTCAATTATTTCATTAATCATAGAAGTTTTCTTTGATTCAGATGATATGTTTCTAGCATAAGACTTAAGTATAGCTATAAGTAAATCCATGTTTTTATTCTTTAATAATAATGCAAAGTCATCGCTTTCATTTTCAATTTTAAATAAACCTTCATAATAGTTATTAGTTACGTCTATTGAATATTCTTCTTTTACTTGACACGCAACAGGCCATCCACCTCTGCAAATCAAATACGCTATTCTAGCTAAATTGTTTGAGTAATTATAAGGTATAGTCTTGAATTCTTTGTTATTAAATAAATCAGATAGTGATATTTCTCCACTAGAATCACCAGATTCAAATAAAGTGAATGGTCTTAATATAAGTTGTGATATTCTACCAGCACCAGAATGTTGAATCTTATTTGAATCTACAGGTGTAGTGCTTCCAGTTAATATATATTTACCAAATTCATAGTTTTTATCTAAATCATCTTTTATTAAATTCCAAACCTCACTAGCTTTTTGCCATTCGTCAATTAAATGTGGCTTTTCACCAATTAGTACTGAATAAGGATCAGCTTGCGCTAACTCGATTTGATTTGATGTTTTTAATGATGTTATAGATTTAGCATATTGCTCACACATAGTAGTTTTACCACAAAATTTTGGTCCACTTACTAACACACATCCACTGGAGTTTAATTTTCTTTCCAAAACTGGTTCAATTAATCTTTTAATATAAGCCATAGTATCAACCTTCCTTTAATGTCATTTTAAACTATATCTAAAGAAAAAAACAATCATTTTCGGTGTTTTGAAAGATTTATTTTCGGTGTTTTGAAAGATTTATTTTCGGTGTTTTGAATAAAATAAACTACTAAAAAACGAAATAAGATAAAAAGTTGGAAAAACGGACAAATTAGGCTTCTAAATGGTTGGAAAAACGGACAAAACACATCACTTCAGGGTTGGAAAAACGGACAAATGCTGTATAATATAATTACTAGAGGTGATTTTATGC
>CAVKEL010000137.1:0-9020 GCA_963655445.1 Acutalibacteraceae bacterium
CATATATTCTTTCCATTACAGGTATTTTAGCAATCATTTCATTATTGCCTAATTGCAAATGAACATAAAATTCATTGCCTAATAATTCACTAATAACAATTATTGGAAAATAAAATTCTGATTTTGTATAAACTTTATTTGCATCAACATGATGATGAATATCTTCAGGTCTTATAGCGAAATAAATTTCATGTGGTTGGCCGCATTTGATTTTCTTAAGACATTCTTTTTTACAATTTAATAAATTTAATAAATTTTTTAGTTTGCAAATTTCTTTTTCGTTTTTCTTTTTATGTGATTCTTCTATTTCAATTTTTTGCTCGCAATCTTTAATTTTATCATCAATATCATAATTGAAATTAGTATAGTATTCATCATGCTTTTTAATAAATTCATTATTAAGTCTTAAGGTATTTTTTTCATCAAAAAATATAGTACCATTATTGTAGAAACATTTAACAACATTAGTTGATGGCGACCCAATAAATTCAGCAACAAACTTATTATTAGGATAATCATAAATTTCTTTTGGTGTACCTATTTGTTCAATGTAGCCATCCTTCATAACCACAATTCTGTCAGCCATTGTCATTGCTTCGGTTTGATCATGAGTTACATAAATCGTTGTTGAATTCATTTTTTTATGCAATTTAACAATTTCGCTTCTCATTTGAACACGTAATTTTGCGTCTAAATTAGATAATGGTTCATCCATCAAGAATACTTTTGCATCTCTAACAATAGCTCTTCCTAAAGCGACTCTTTGACGTTGCCCCCCAGATAATTCGCCAGGTTTTCTATATAAATAATCTTCAAGACCAAGAATTTTTGCTGCAAATTTAACCCTATGGTCAATATCATCTTTTGAAAATTTACGCATCTTAAGTCCAAATCCAATATTATCATAGACATTCATATGTGGGTATAAAGCATAACTTTGAAATACAAGAGCAATATCTCTATCTTTTGGAGACATTGAGTTTGAAAGAACACCATCAATATAAAGTTCACCATCAGTAATTTCCTCTAATCCTGCAATCATACGAAGAGTTGTTGATTTTCCACAACCTGATGGCCCAACAAATACAATAAATTCGTGTTTTTTAATATCTAAATTAAAATTTTGCACTGCTTTTGCGCCGTTAGGATAAACCTTACTTATATTTATAAGTTTTACATATTGGTGATCGTCAATATCTATTTTTTTAATTGAAAAATTTTTATTTTCTTTTTTTCTAAAAAATGGCATAAATTTCTCCTTATTATTCTTTATATTTATTTATAAATTCAATAACATCGTTATAAGTTTTAATTGAGGGGATGGCGCCTTTTTCAAGTGTAGTTAATGCTCCCATTGCATTAGCAAATTTAAGTGCATATTCAATTTTATAATCATTTGCAATTGCAAAAGCTAATGCTCCATTAAATGAATCACCTGCTGCTACAGTATCAATAGGATGTATTTTATATCCTTTTACATGTAAACGTTTATTTTTATTAATAAATGCACAACCATTTTCTCCTAAGGTTATTATTACGTTTTTAACTCCTTTATTAAGCAAAATTTCGCCTGCCTTATAGGCATCATCGATAGTTAAAACTTTAACTCCGGTTAACAACTCAATTTCTTTTTCGTTAGGAGTTATATAATCGATACATTTATAAACATTTTGACTAATTGCTCTTGCTGGCGCTGGGTTCACAATTGTTAATAAATTATGTTTTTTAGCAAGCTTTATTGCTTCTTCACTAGTTTCTTTTTTCATTTCAAATTGTGTTAAAAAAATAGAACATTTTTTAAGCTTTTCAATATCTAAATCTTCAAGATCAAATTCATAATTTGCACCCATTACTACACATATTCTATTTTGACCAGTTAGATCAACTTGGACGCAGCCAATACCAGTAGATTCATTTCCAAAACTTATTGAATCAGTCGAAATATTTTCTTTTTCTAATAAATTCAAAAAACGATGCCCAAAATCATCATTACCAACTTTTCCATTAACAACAACATCTCCACCGAGTCTTTTTATTGAAACTGTTTGATTCGCTCCTTTTCCACCAGGAAATGTTTCAAACTTTAAACCAGTTACCGTTTCTTTAACTTCAGGAAAACGTTCCATTGTTGTTACCAAATCATAAACAAATGATGCTAATACAAAAACTTTTTTCATTTTATTCTAATTCCTTTTTTAAGGTTTCTCCAAGAGCACCATTTGGATGATATTTAAAGAAGTCGCTACGTTTAAACTTATAAGATTCACTTAATGAACAAGCTATTGCATCACCTAAGACAAGCGCAATTGTCGAACTATTTGTTGGTGCTAAATTTAGTTCATCAGCTTCTTTCTCAAACGTATAAATTATTTGCAAATCAGTTTTTTTAGCTAAAATAGAATCTTTTTTCGATGTAAAACCAATTAATTTACATCCAATATTTCTTAAAGGAGAAATATTTTGAATAACTTCTTTAGTTGTTCCACTATTTGACATTAAAATCACAATATCATTTTTTTCAATCATCCCAAGATCTCCGTGACATGATTCTGTAGCATGGACAAAGAAACTTGGAGTTCCTGTGGATGAAAATGTAGCAGCCAATTTTTTGCATATATGACCACTTTTGCCAACTCCCATAAAAACTATCTTTCCTTCGCAATTTTTAATGGTTCTAATAACTTCATCTAACATTTTATAGTCTAAGTTATCAACCATTTTGCCAATTGCAGAATATTCACGATTAATATATTTATTTATTTTGTTTTTATACATATATTTATCTCCTTTTTTTATTTAAAAACTATTTCAAATAATGAAGTGTTGTAAATTGGACTCCATTGGGAAACTTGCATATACATTCTTTTTCCATTTCTATCAATCATTTTTGGATGAATAAATCCTCCATATAAAAGTGGAAATGTTGCAAAATTTAAAACTTTGATATCTTTTTTAAATTCAGCAAATAAATCATCTGATGTATATAAATAAATTCCATCGTTACATAAATTTGATATAACCCATTTCTTAAGATAATTGTTATATACAATCGATTGTTCGCTTGAATTATTTCCATTTACAATATAGAAATATTCATTTATTTTAGTATTGCTAATTTTTTTAAAGCTCTTATTTAAAGTTAAAATTTCATAATGATTTTTATTTTCAAAATTTTCTTTTCTAACTCTTAGTAAAACGGTATTTCCAAATCTTCCTCCTGGTAATGCAAGAAAATATATGTTTTCACTATCAAAAGGATTTTTAAATGGATAAATTTGGCCAAATTGTTTATTAATAGAATTATCAAAATTTAAATTTTTGACTTGTTCAAAATTAAACAAATCGTATGCATTTGACTTTAAACATTGATTATTTCTCACAAACCATTCGCCTGGTTTCCCCCAATAATAAACAGACATATAAAAGATATATACATCATTATTAATTCGAATTCCACCAGTTGGAATCTTGGTAACTTCTCTATTTTTTGTTAAATCTAAATTGATTTCTTCATTTTTATCATGTTGGCCTTGAATTATAGGCTTAACCGAACCATTTGGTAAACTTATAATATCTAAAAAAGTAATATTTCTTGAAAATTCTTTATTTGAAGAAATTGCTAAAAAATTTGAATTCCACTCTCCTTTATTACAATCGATCCCAGAAAATGTGTCGCCATATAAATAAAGAATATTTTCGTTATTATCGACACAAATACCTAAATCAGTTGATCCAATATTTCTTTTTTTAAATAAATCTTTATTATTTGAATTTCTACCCGTAACAAAACCAAGATTATTTAGATACGATATTTTTTCATCAAGTTTCATTAAACTTTTTTCTCTTTTATTAACATATAAAATAATTGTTTCTTTTTTTTCGTTAACTTCATATTTTGTTACTTCATCATCAAGAAAATATGGGTCATTATCATTTAAAATTTGGATAGTATATTCGTTTAAAAGCTTTTTTGCTTCATTTATATTTTTTCCAACTATATTTCTTACTGGTGTATGCATATTATTTTAAAACAACCTCCACGAGTGATGTATTATAAATTGGCGTCCATTGAGATAATTGAATGTATATTCTTTGACCATCAGAATCAGTAAATACTTGGTTAACAAAACCACCATAAAGACCTGCAAAATCGCTTGAAGAACATACTTGATATATATCATTATATGGCCCTTCAACATTTTTGCTTGTTGCAAAAACAATATTACTGCCTCTTAAAGTTGAGTAAATCCATTTATTTAAATATTCACTATAAAATATTGATGGCTCTGATACGCTTGGAGAAAATATATAATGCGGATTATCATTCAATTTGCTCATGCCTTCTTTACCTTTTAACCAAGTATTTTCAGAAACAAGATATTCATATTCATTCTTATTTTCAAACTTATCAACATCAACGCGAAACATTACTGCTCCATTATTTCTTCCTCCAGGTATAGAAGTAAAATAAATATGTTCGTTATCTTGAGGATTTTTAAATGGATAAATTTGACCAGCATAATATAGTTCATCTTCATTCCAACGCAAACTATCAACATTTTTAAATTCTTTATATGTTAAATCAGTTGCTTTTATACATTGGTTGTATGAAACAAGCCAAGATCCACTTACACCCCAATAACGAATAGACATATAGAAAATATATACATCATTGCCAATTGAAATTCCTCCGGTTGGGATTTTAGTAACTTCTGTTCCGATATTTTCTTCTTTTCCTCCCTGGTGTTTTCCTTGAGAAAATGGTAAAACCATACCATTATCAGCTGTAATAACTTCATCAAAAACTAAACCATCTGATAATTTTGCATCACTACTTATAGCCATAAAATTAGAATTCCATAAACCAGACATGTTATCACCTGAAAATGTATCACCATATAAAAGCATTGTACGGTTATCTGGTAAGGTAAATGGGATTCCTAAATCTGTTCCTTTTGCTCCGCTTGATAATAATAAATCAGCATTTGGAGATTCTGGACCAGTAATCATATCAATAACCGAAACATAATTTACAAGATTATTATCAATAGATATTGCTTTTTCACTTCTTTTTGCAATATTAACTTTAACTCTGCTACCTTTTTCCACTTTGTCCCCTGGTTTTAAGTTATTTCCATATTCTAAAATACGACCTTCAATAAGCTCAGATGTTGGAACTTCATTTACTTCGAAAAGAAAACTAGTTCCAACATCTAATTTGGCTTGCTTTAAAGAAAGATTATATAAATTAGGCAGAGTTACTAATTCCTTATTGGAATTACAACCAATTAGCCCGATAACTAGGGGTACAAACAACAATTTTTTTACATAATTTTTTCTCATAAAGCAATCTCCAACACACTATAATTTATCTATTTATTTTTTACTTTTTTTCTTTTTAATCACTACAAATGTAATTACTCCAGCAATAATGCAAACTGCGGCAATACTTATGCCAACAATTGCACCAATATTTGTTTGACCTTTATCAGGTATTTGTTCAGCTAAAACTGTAACTACAATTGAAGTTTTAACTCCATTATTTGCTTCAACAACAATTTCTGCAACTCCTTCTTTTAAAGCAGTAATCGTACCATTTTCAACTTTGACAACAGATGAATCTGATGAAGACCAAGTTAATGTTTTATCATCAGCATTACCTGGATTAACTGTTGCATTAATTGTTTTTGTATCGCCTACCTTAAGTTCTAAATCGCCACAATCCAATGAAATTGAATCAACATCAACTATATAAGGAGTTTCACTTAAGAACTTAATTGCAACATTATCAACATATAATAAGTCTCCAATATCATGTGCGGTAAATAACCAGCGTGCAGAATTCCATTGAATCTTATCAGAACTAACTTGGAAATCTAAAATAACATGAGTATAACCATTATCAAGTTTTTCGCTCTTAATCAAATAATGAGTGTCTTCAACGCCACTCGTCGCTGAATAATCTTCATTAAACCCTAATTTTGTGAAGTCAATTTTATAATAACTTTGATTTGCCCCACCAACTAAACAGAAATTTAAATCGGCATAAGTTGAAGGATCATCTTTAATTGTTAACTTATAATCAAATTCAAATCTAATTAAATCACCAATTGTAATATCATCTGGTGTCATAAGGAACATTGATGAATAATTTTTAATATCTTTTTCGTCGAATTTACCAATACCAGCTACTTTTGTATCGCCATCTTGAACAATTCTTCCGCCATTATCATACGAAGTAACACTACCCCAAGCGCCTTCAAGTTGTTCCTCACTGAATTTTGTTCCGACATCAAATTTTTCAAAATCGCCATTAACTACATAGTTTTTACTTTCATAATAGGTTTTTGTTGGATCAAAAACATTTTTATAGGTTGGTCTAATACTCCATTTGTTTATAGAAATTTCTTCTGAACCAGTATATTTTAGTTCAATTTTAGTAGCATCTTTTGCGCCACTAAATTTTGTTGAAAAATTTTTAACTTCACCATTTTCAATAATAGTAACTTCATTTAATGTACTTTCGTTTGCAACTGATAGTACTAGTTTTGCATCATTAGAAAGTTTTGATGAACAGGAAATATCTAATGTATAGAGTTCTTCTTCCAAACCATCAACAACTAAACCATAAACTCCATCGTTAGAAAGTTTTACGCAATGTGAGCCGAGTTTTGCATTTTTGCCATATATTCCATCGGAAGATGGAGTTTCACTAATACTAGTTTGAGCATAATCTAAAAATCCCTCAAAGTCTCCGCCAATAAATGCATTTTCAGTTTCGCCAACTTTTGAAACAATAAAATTATCAAAATAAATAGTTGCATCATTTGTATTGGCCCATAATTGCATTGAATCATATGTTTGATTAGCGTCAAAAGTACGAGTAACAGCGGCATTAATCCAACCATTTTCTTTTTTAGTGAATGTAACATTTTCTGCATCCACAGAATACATTATGTTTGTTTCTGGTATTCTATTGCTTAATGAAGTGCACCAAAAAGCAAAGCCAATATTATCGGTTGTTCCATTAATTTTATAATCAAATGAAACATTATAAGTGCTTCCAGGTTGAATATCCATTAGTTTATAAAAAGAAGAAAACCCAGATCCAGACATTTTTAATATTGTATTATTTTCATTTCCTTCTTCTGCTATTGCAATAAGTGGATTTGGATCAATAGGCCCAATTTTTGAAGCAACACCACTACTTGGCGGAATTGATGGTAATACATATTCTCCAGCACTTACTGAAAAATCTCCATTAGGAATTATATTTTCGCCATAAATATATTCCTGATTTGAATTTGTGGTCGCACCATTATTTGCTAAAGGAGCATAAACACTGCCTATTAAACCTGCAATCGCGAGACCCAATAAATAAGATTTCATATATTTTCCTCCTGTGTGAAATTTATTTTTCTTCTTCTAAAGGTAAACGTAATTCTTTAGAAGGTAATTCCTTAGTAATTTCATAAGGTGTAGTTGTATAAAAATATGCTGTTGATGACCAATCATCACAACGATTATTGTTATGGCCATGTTCAATAGTTACTTTTATTGATTTATTGAAAGTTATAGGATCCATAATATGGTAACGATAATAACTTACTTTTCCTTTCCAATTTTCTTTTCCACCTTTGATAATTCCATGATATGGTGCGTTAAATTCTTGCGTTGGACACCATGCAGTATTAAAGTAATCTTCCGTTCCTGTGCCATGAATTGAAGGATATTTTTCTCCATCTATATAGATAAAATCATCTCCTTCCCCGTACCAATCCCATTCTTTACAATCACTTAAATTATGGATATTTAAATTGCAACCAACATAATGACCACAACCATTAATATCTAAAACAATATAATTACCCTTTCCATCAACATTTTTTCCTTCAAATAAAAATTCTTCTCTTGTTTTAAAATCATGATAATCTTTACCTTTTGTTGGACATTCTCTTTGCCAAATTGCTCCAAAATAACAAATTTCTTCTTCATGAATTTTTTCGACATAATCAATGTAATAATAAAGCATTAATGTTAAATCACATTCATTAACAACTTCGATTTTACAAGCTTTTTTAAATGGCATTGGCCACCATGAATTTAATCCCCTTCCATCTTCTGGAGACATTTGTAATGGTTCGCTTACAAAATTTTTAGACTCTCCATGTCCCATCCCGAAGAAATCACCAAGAGGAACTAGAACACTAGGAAATTTATCATCTTCAAAATAAAATTTTAAAATTATTTTACGAAAAGCATTTTTTTCAATAATATCTCCATAATTCATTTGAGTCATCCAAATATGCTCTATTAATCCTGATGAATGAATATCAAATATTGTTTTTGTTTCTCCACTTTTTATGTAGATACGATCATCATTTCCACCACTTTTATCATAGGATGATTCCCTTTTTCGTATTTCATTTTTTCTTAAATAAATATTAGACAAATTGTTGGTATTCATTTTACTTAACACCAGTTAAACTGATGCCCTCCTTTATATAACGTTGAATAATAATGAAAACAATAACTGCGGGAATTAATGATATAAAGCTAGCAGTCAAAACTGCGCCGTATCCAACAGTAGCAATATCACTAAACAAGTAATTAATTAAAGTCATAATTTGTGTATATTGACTATGGTCTTTATCTATTGTTAATGTTGGCCAAAGATAAGAATTATAATATCCTGTAAAAACACCAGCACCCATAATAATCATTGGTGTAATCGAATTTTTTAAGTATATCTTAAAAAATATTTGTATAGAATTACATCCATCAACACGTGCTGCTTCATCATAATCTTTTGGAAATCCTAAATAAAATTGTTTAAAGAAAAATATGTTATATGCACTAGCTAAACCTGGGACAATTAAAACCCAAATCGTATTAAGCATTCCTAAAGCTGAAACAACAGAAATAGATGTTAATAAAATTGTTATACCAGGAATAAACATTGTAGAAATAACTATTCCCCAAATTATTTTTTTACAAGGAAACTCAAGTCTAGCAAAAGC
>CAVKEL010000138.1:0-3087 GCA_963655445.1 Acutalibacteraceae bacterium
CTATAAAAGAGTGCAAGTATGAATTTTAATAGAATCGATGCTCCTAAAATAATAAAAACATAAAAATTATAAGATAAATTAATATTGTGATTTATTAAATTTTTCAAAGATTCAAAAAATAAAAGTGTTCCAATCATTAAGATAATAAAAGAAACAATCATTCCAGCAATATATTCAATTCTTGCGTGCCCATATGGGTGTTCATAATCGGCAGGTTTTTTAGATAATTTAAAGCCAATTAAATTAACAAAGCATGAAAATAAATCGCTTAAGTTATTAAATGCATCACTAATAATTGACATTGAAGATGTAATTAAACCAATTATTAATTTAAAACAAAATAAAAGAATGTTAACGAATATTCCGCCACACGCCGCAAGAATACCATGCTTGGCACGTACAGTAGAATCATTAACATTCTCGTAATCTTTAATAAATAATTTTCTTAATAGTTTAACCATTTAACAATATTAGAATAATTCTAAAATTGTTTCAATACGTTAGTATTTGCTAACTTTTTTAATTAATCTTTCATAAAGTTCATAACTTTATAAAGATCTGAAACTTTTAAGTAGCCTTCATTTTCTAAAAGTTTGTAAGGTTTTGCATTCTTTCCATCTTCAAGATGAACAATCTTCTTTGCGCCTTCTTTTTCAAGCATTTTTGTAAAGCCATATAAAGCTTCAGTTGCATAACCAGAATTCTTGTAATTCTTATTCATTAAATATCCAATTTCAAAATCTTCTGAATTAAGTTTTTTGCAATAGATAATTCCAATTACAGATTGGGTTTGTTTTAAAACTAATGCATAATAGTGATGATTTTCAATCATTTTATTTAATTTAGCTACAACGTCATCAAAATCAACTGTTTCGCCTTTCTTCTTGTTATCATCAAAAATACAAAAAACAGCATGTAAATCCTTGTCTTCAAGTCCTTTCAATTCAAGTCTTGGTGTATCAAAATTTTTATTCATAATTAATAATTCCTCTTTCTTTAAAAAATAATTTAATAATTTAAGTTTTTAAAATACAAAAACTTATAAAAATCAATTAAAAATATATTATATGTAGCCCAAAAATGGCTTATTAAAAATAAAAGTAGTTCGCGGTTAACCGCGACGACGATTAAAAATATTTCTTAAAGAAGTGCAACCTAAAAGACAGTTAACGTATTTAACACAATTAATAATGTCATTAAGATTAATGTTGTTCATTACTGCCCTCCATGATTGCCTCTTTCAATCTGCCACAATTATATGATTCATAAATTTATTGTAAATATATTTTTATTTGTGAAAGCGGTTTCACTATAAAAAATTGTACTTCCATCATAATAATTTAAATTCTGAAGAATCTTTTTATGTGACATTATCGTATATTTTAAGAATAAAATAGTGATTAATTTTACATATTGTATTAAAATGTATCTGTAATAATAATTATTGAAACAAAATGAAGGAGATTTTATGAAAAAGAACGAAATTGATACTAAAATCACAAATGCATTACTTGCACTTATGGAAGAAAAAGAATATAAGGATATTTCAATTACTGATATTGTCAACAAAGCTGGATTAAGTAGAGTTACATATTATCGTCATTTTAATGGTAAAGAAGAAATTGTCATCAAATATTTTGAAATGACAAAAAATAGATTTGTTGAGCAATCTAGAGTTAAAGATCTCGAAACAGAACGAAATTATGAAGTTATTATTTTAAGCTTATTCTTATTCTTTAAAGCAAATATAAAAGCAAATAAATGCTTAAGAAAAGCTGGATTAGATGCTGAATTATTAAACTTCTTATCTACAGAATTCTTAGAAAATCTTCCTATTAAATTAGACAAATATGTTGCTTTATTTGTCGCTGGCGCATTATTTAATGTCTTAATTAATTGGCTTGATAATGATTGCAAGGATTCAATCGAAGAAGTTTCAAGACCATTTATTAGCATTCAAAATGCTTTAGTTACACAACAAAATTAATAAATAAATGCGGAGATATAAAAATGAAAAAAATAAATAAATTAACTTTGTTAATGTCTTCTTTATTAATAGTTTGTACATCATGTAGAAATTATTCAAAGGGACAACTTATTAATGCAGGAATTTCTGAAGATACTAAATTTAAAGCCTGCAATGTTAATATAACCATTGGCGACTTTAATGAATTAGGTTTTAATTTAGGGGATAGTTGCGATATTAAATTTTCAAATGGATACGAACTAACTGATGTTCCTTATTATAATGGATATTATGTTAAAAATTCTTATCCAATAATTGTTGCTTATCCATCATCAACTTATATTTCAATAACATTAAATAATACTGGAATCTGGGATACAGCAAAATTAAGTAACGAAGATACTGTTAGCATCTATTTAAATACTGCAAAAAAGTATTTGCCAACTCAAGAAGCATTGGGTCAAGCTTATTCAGTTTTAAGGGAACAATATAATAGTGATGAAGAATTTTCAAATTTCAGATCTTTAAAAGGCGGGAACCTAAAAGATAACTTAGTTTATAGAGGAGCTAGTCCGGTAGATAATAGTCGAAAAAGAGCAAAAATCACTGATAATCTACTAAAAAACTACGAAATTAATAGTATTGTCGATTTAGCTGACTCAGAAGAAGATATGCAAAACTATTTTAAAGAAACTGATTTTGATTCTTCTTATACAAAAAATTTATACGAAAACAACAAAGTCGTTTTATTAAATATGGGTTCAAGTTATGCTTCATTAGTTTATAAACAAAGCGTAGTAAAAGGTTTCTTGCATATGTTAGAAACTGATGGTCCTTATTACATTCATTGTATGGAAGGAAAAGATCGAACTGGTTTTGTCTGTATGCTTCTTGAAGCCTTAATGGGCGCAACTTACGATGAAATGCGTGAAGACTACATGAAGACTTATGAAAACTATTATAAGATTACGGAAGCACGCACAAATGAAAAATATAATGCTATTGTCGAACTTTATTTTGATTCATTTATGGAAACATTATCAGGAATTAGTGATAAAACAACACTAAAAAATACCAACTACACTACTTTTGCTAAAAAATATCTTATTGAAGGCGGAATG
>CAVKEL010000139.1:0-5883 GCA_963655445.1 Acutalibacteraceae bacterium
AGTCTTAACTCCACCATTTTATTTAAAACATTTAATTTATTTATTTTATTTTTCAAAAGATTTAATTGTGAACTTAAAATCTTTTCACTATTTTCAGGTGAAATTTCTTTCATTATTTTTTTAATTTCTTTTAAAGGGACGCCTAGATCAGATAAAATCCAAATAACACTCGTTGTCCAAATTTGGTTATGAGAATATTTTCTATAACCATTTTTTTCAACTATAAAAGGACTTAATAAACCAATATTATCGTAATAAATGAGAGTTTGTCTTGATAATCCTGTAATCTTAGAAAATTCCGATATATTGAATAGTTTTTGTTTGTTCATGAAACCTATTGACTGTATAGCAACTATATAGTTTATACTACCAAGCATGTTGACTTTAGTCAAGAAAATGGAGGTATTTCATGAAATTAATATTGAAATTTTTAAAACCACATTGGAAATTATGT
Organism: Acutalibacteraceae bacterium; assembly: GCA_963655445.1. Lineage (GTDB taxonomy): Bacteria > Bacillota_I > Bacilli_A > RFN20 > CAG-826 > Onthovivens. Next base: position 455 of record CAVKEL010000139.1, read on the forward strand.
TTAATAACTATATTGCTTATGTCGGTAGAAATGATTGGTGCACTACTAGTACCAACATTTGCTGGCACTATGTTAAATAAGGGTTCATCAATCAATACAGATTTCAACGAATTAGTACAAACAGCAATTAAAATGGCCTTAGTCTCAATAATTACTGGAATTGGATCTATAATTGGTAGTTATACTTGTGCAAGACTTTCTTCAGAAGTTGGGGCAAATATTAGAGAAGCATTATATGAAAAGACATTAGATTTATCAGTTTTTGATTTTCAAACTTTTGGAACTGCTTCTATGACTACAAGAATTACATCGGATATTTCAAATATACAAATGGCAGTTGTAAATATTTTTCAAATGATTTTACCAGTTCCAGTAATTTTTACAGTTTCGCTTTTTCTAGCTTTCTCTAAAGATTGGCTAATTGGGCTCATATTACTTGCAGTATTAATATCAATTAGTATGTTTGCATTATTAATTCTTAAAAATGCTTCACCACTATTTAAAAAATTGCAAAAGCTTCTTGATAAAATGAGTACTGTCTTGCTTGAAAATATAACTGGTGTTCGTGTCGTAAGAGCTTTTAATAATCAAGATTATGAAACAAATAGATTAGATGAATCATTTGCTCAATATAAGGTAACTTCTGTTAAAGCAAACTTAATGTTTGCATCGCTTGATGGATTATCTTATTTTGCTGTCAATTTCTTTATTGTTTTAATTTATTGGATCAGTGGAAGTCGAATTTCTATTGGTATGTTCGATTTTGGCGATATTACTTCTGTTATTGAATATGCATTATTATCATTATTCTTTTTAATGATGGCGCAAATGGTTATATTAACCTTACCTAGAGCATTTGAATGTGCAAATCGTATAAATGAAGTCTTAACTTTTACTCCAGAAATCAAAAATAATACAGATAAATTTATAAAACTTGATGAAAATAAAGATATTCTTGCATTTGAAAATGTATCTTTTAAATATCCCGATGCAGATGAATACACTTTAAAAAATCTTAGTTTTACATGTAAGAAAGGAACTACTACCGCAATTATAGGGGGTACCGGAAGTGGAAAATCGACGATTGCATCATTAATTCTAAGGTTTAATGAAGTTACAAATGGAATGATAAAATTAAATGGAATAAATATTAGAAATCTTACGCAAGAACAACTTAGAAATAATTTATCTTATGTTCAACAAAGAGCTTGGTTGTTCTCAGGCACAATAAAAGAAAATTTAAAATACGGAAAGAAAAATGCATCTGATGAGGACTTAATGCATGCTTTAGATATTGCTCAAGCTGGAGATTTTGTTAAATCATTACCTGATAAATTAGATTCATATGTTGCACAAGGTGGAACTAATTTTTCAGGCGGACAAAAACAACGATTATCAATTGCTAGAGCAATTGTAAAAAATCCGCAATTATACATTTTTGATGATAGCTTTAGTGCTCTTGATTTTAAAACTGATGCAAATTTAAGAAAAGCATTACATAAAGAAAAAGGTGATAAAGCAATGATTATAATTGCTCAACGTGTAAGCACTATTAAAAACGCAGATCAAATCATTGTAATTAATGAAGGTCAGCAAGTTGGTATTGGAAAACATGAAGATCTTCTAAAAACTTGTAAAACTTATAAAGAAATTTTTGAATCTCAAACAAAGGAGGCAGAAAAAATATGAAAAAAGAAAAAGTTATAAAAGACGCTCCAAAAAATACATTTAAAACCGCAAAAAGACTTTTTAAACAATTAAGTAATCAAAAAATAAAGCTTATATTCGTTATTATTTCAGTTATGATTTCAACTATCCTTTATGTCTATACTCCCTTTTATAGCGTAAAAGTTATGGATGCATTATATTTAACAATTATGGATTGCATTAAAAACGGAAATATATTCATGATTACTTGGAACCCTTTAGGCAAGGAGCTTGTAATTATTACCGTTTTATATTTATTTGCTTCAATATTCTATTATTTGCAAACATTTTTAATGTCTAGTGTAGCAGAAAAATTGACATTAACATTAAGGGAACAAATAAGCGATAAAATGCATAAGCTCCCTTTAAAATTCTATGACAATAATAAACCAGGGGAAATTCTTTCAAGAGTAACGAATGATCTTGATAAAGTTTCAGAAACATTGCAAACAGGATTACTGAGACTTATTGTTGCCATTGGATCAATTATAGGCTCGCTTGCATTCATGATTTATTTCTCACCAGTTCTTACATTAATCTTTGTTGGATTTGCATTTGTTAGCATATTGTTAACAAAAAATGTTGCAAGAAAAAATCTTATTTTGTCTTCTGATAGACAAGAAAAAGTGTCAATTCTAACAGGACTTGCTGAAGAACATTTTACTGGAAGAAATGTCATTAAAGCTTATAACAACCAACAAGAAAGTATTACCATATTAAATAATGCAATTGAAAATCTTGCAAAAGCAAACAGAAAAACTGATTTTCTTACAAATTTTGTAAATCCTGTTATAAGACTTATTTCTAGACTTTCTCAAGCCTTTATTCTATTGCTTTCTTGCTCATGGATGATTAAAGGCACAATGTCGTTTGGAGTTGTACAAGCATATTTTCAATATATAGGAATTTGTTCAGAACCATTGACAGAAGCTTCTTATATGATTAATTCATTACAATCAGCATTTGCATCTGCTGAAAGAACGTTTGAATTTTTAGACGAAAAAGAAGAAATTGAAGATATTAAAAATCCACAAGTGATTGAAAAAGCAAATGGTATTGTTTCCTTTGAAAATGTAAGTTTTGGATATTCAAAAGATAAAATATTAATGAAAAACATAAATTTCACAGCTAATAAAGGACAAAAAATTGCAATTGTCGGTGCAACTGGTGCTGGAAAAACTACTTTAATTAATCTTTTAATGAGGTTTTATGAAGTAGATGATGGAAAAATCAAAATTGATTCTATTCAAACAACAAATTTAACAAAGAAAAATTTAAGGGAAAACTTTGGAATGGTCTTGCAAGATACATGGTTATTTAAAGGAACTATTGCGCAAAATATCTCTTATGGAAAACAAAATGCAACAATGGATGAAATTGAAAATGCGGCTAAAATGGCTCAAATAGATCATTTCATAAAAACTATGCCACAAGGGTACGAAACAATTTTAGATAATGATGCTGCAAATATTTCTATTGGGCAAAGACAATTATTAACGATTGCAAGAGTATTTCTCAAAGATCCACCAATATTAATTCTTGATGAAGCAACATCTTCTGTTGATACAAGAACAGAGGTTCAAATTGGAATAGCAATGGAATCATTAATGAAAGGGAGAACATCTTTTGTTATTGCTCATAGGCTCTCCACTATTCGTGATGCAGACACAATATTATTCATGGAGAATGGAAATATTATTGAACAAGGAAATCATGAAACACTTCTTAAAAAAGGTGGCGCTTATGCAGCCTTATATAATAGTCAATTTGAATAAGCATAAACCATTATAAAAACCACTTATGAGTTAGTTTCATAAGTGGTTTTTAGGTGTTCGTTTGTGAATTTTCTTTGATTGATTCTTATAAAACTGATTTTTTCATTTGTTCAGAAAGTTTCTTTTGATCAATCTTACTTAAATGCCAGATATCATTATTATATGATTCAATTGTTCTATCGCTTGAGAAATAACCAGATTTAGCAATATTGATTAAAGTTGATTTATACCAACTCTTTTTATCTGTATAATATTTTTCGATTTTTGTACAAGCTTCTAAATAAGCTGGTAAATCTTTAAAGATGAAATATTCATCATTTCTATTCATAAGTTCATTAAAGATTCCTTTAAATCTTTCAGGAATATTTTCACACCATGGGCCATTGAATAATGAATCAAGAACCCATCTTAAATCTGGATTTTTGTTGTATTCATCCCAACAACTATAATTTCCTTCATTATGAATTTTTTCAATATCTTCAACTTTTAAGCCAAAGATGAAGGCATTATCATATCCAACTTTTTCGACAATTTCAACGTTTGCACCATCTAAAGTTCCAAGCGTTAAAGCCCCATTCATCATGAACTTCATATTGCTTGTTCCACTTGCTTCTTTACCTGCAGTTGAAATTTGTTCGCTAATATCAGTTGCAGGAATGATTTTTTCAGCAAGAGTTACGCCATAATTTGTCATAAAGACAACTTTAATGTATTTATTGACTTCAGGATCATTATTAATAACATTTGCAACTGCATTAATTAATTCAATAATTTCTTTTGCAAAGACATAACTTGGAGCAGCTTTTGCGCCAAAGATATAAGTATGTGGATACATCTTGAAGTTTGGATCAGTTTTGATCTTATGATATAAAATCATAATTTTAAAAACATTCATTAATTGACGTTTATAAGCATGTAATCTTTTGATTTGAACATCAAAAATTGAATTTGGATCAACTTCAATTCCATAGTTATCTAATATAAATTTAGCAAGTTTTACTTTGTTATTATATTTAATAGTCTCTAAACTCTTTAAAACTGATTCATCATCTTGATATTTCAAGAATTCTTCAAGTCCTTTTTCAGGATTTTTAACCCAATTATCACCAATTTTACTAGTAATTAAATTGCTTAATTCTGGATTTGAGTACATGAGCCATCTTCTGTGTGTAACACCATTTGTTTCATTGTGGAATTTTTCTGGGAAATATTTAAAGAATTCTTTGAAAGTAATTTTCTTTAAAATATCAGTATGAATTGCAGCAACTCCATTAACAGAATATGCGCAATAGATCGCAAGATTTGTCATTCTTACAAATCCATCTTTAATAATTAACATGTTAAGTTTTTCTTCTTCAGTAACATTGTTTTTGCTCATCCAAATAAGCATTCTACGTTGTATTTCTTCAATAATCATATAGCAACGTGGAACGAGTCTTTGAATATATTGTATTGGCCATTTTTCTAATGCTTCTGGCATAATTGTATGATTTGTATAAGCGAAACAATGTGTAACTTGTTCCCAAGCATCATCCCATCCATATCCATATTCATCCATTAAAAGTCTCATCATTTCAGGGATAGCTAAAATTGGATGAGTATCATTAAGTTGGAAGACAGTCTTTTTATAGAAATCATCTAAACTCCCATGTCTTCTTAAAAATCCTCTCATTAATGATTGAAGACCTGCACTAACAAAGAAATATTGTTGACGCAATCTTAAAAGTTTTCCATGTTCTGTTGAATCATCTGGATAAAGACCATGACTTAATTCTTTTAAAGTTGTTAAATAATCTTCAAAAGAAACACCATCTGGAAGATTTGCTTCGCTTGGTTGAGCACTCCATAAACGTAAGGAGTTAGCAAGATTATTTCTATAGCCAACAATTGAAACATCATATGGCATAGCTAAAACTTTAGTTGCACCAACTGTACGAATTCCATATC
>CAVKEL010000140.1:0-4846 GCA_963655445.1 Acutalibacteraceae bacterium
GATTCAAACAATAACAATCAGCATTTACAGAACTTGCCATTTCTTTTGCAAAATGAATATCTTTATTCATGTTTGAAACTGAAAAGGCAGTTGGATAAGAATTTGTGATAATATTGTTTGATTTTGTATCTAAATAGAAGCAAGAAGCTCCGCCATAATTAAAAGCTTTCACGACTTCCTTTTGATCTAATCCTAACTTTTTAGCTAATCCTAAAATTTCATTAACACCATTTTGAATTTCTCCTACTAAAGCATTATGTAAAATTTTCATTTGAAGACCAGTTCCATGACCTCCCATATAGATAATATTTTTACCCATACATTCAAGAATTGGTCTAACTTTTTCATAAACTTCTTTCTCTCCACCAACATAAATTCCAAGTTCGCCTTTAACGGCTGCTGGTTGAGATTTAACAACTGGACAATCAAGTAAACTTACACCGGTCCCTTCAAGTTCTTTTGCAACTTTAATGTTTGTAGCAGGTGAAATTGTTGACATATCAATCCAAATTTGACCTTTTCTAAAATATGGTTTTATTTCATTAAAGAGTTCTAACATATTATCATTATTTGGAACCATAGAGATGATTACATCAGAAAAATCCACACATTCTTTATAAGATGATGCAAATTTAAAAGGAGTTTCTTTTTTAAAAATATCAAACCCAATTAAATCATATTTTTTTGAAATATTTGTTGCCATTGGCATCCCCATGATGCCAAGGCCAATAAATGCTACTTTCATCTTAGTTACCTTCAGTATGATCCCATGCATCTTGGAAAACTCCAAGACCATAGGTAGTAAATGGATGATTGAATGATTCTTCATAAACTGCAAGACCAGCAGTTACAATATCAGCACCCATTTCAGCAGCTTCGGCAATTTGTTTTCCATTTCTTACGGCCGCAACAATAATTTCGGTTTCATAACCTTTTTCTTTATAAATATTTACAAGTTCAGACATATAAGGATAGGTATCTTCACCACTATTTTCTTTCCAACCAACAAATGGTGAAACAAATTTTGCATTAATTCTACCTGCTTGGATTGCTTGAGATGGCGAAAACACTAAAGTAACGTTAGTTCTAATTCCTTCATCCTCTAATATATGAGCAGCTTTAACGCCTTCAGTAGTACAAGGAATTTTGATAACAAAATTTTCGCAGATACTTGAGATTTTTTTAGCTTCTTTAACCATATCTTCAGCCTTATCCAAGTGTGGATTAATTTCGACTGAGACAGGGAATTTATCCATTCCAATTAAATCATTTTCTTCAAGCCATTTTTTAATATCATTGATAGCAGTTAAAAATGGTTTACCAGAATTCATAATGTGTTTTGGGTTGGTAGTAACACCATCGATCTTATAATCTTTATAAGCCTTATCAATTTCATTTATTTTTGCAGAATCAAGAAAGTATTTCATATTTTATTTTCCTCCATTTTCTTTTGATAAACTTTCAAATAATTTTTTAAATTTGCTATCTTTCTTATAGAAAGCAATTGGTAGTCCAAGAGGAGAATCAACCTCTCCATGACCACTTTTAACTTCTTTATTAGTGAAAAATTGAATCCATTCACCTTCTGGAAGATAGTATTTATGTTTAGTTTCGCCTGGTCTTAAAACTGGCGAAACAATTACATCCTCGCCAAACATATATTCCTTATAATTTGTGTAAACTTCTTCTTCACTATAATGGAAGAATAAAGGTCTAATCATAGGAGTATTGTTTTTATAATATTCTTCATATAGATGTTCTCTATATTTTTTAAGTCCAACAAAGTATTTTGTATTTTGTACGAATTCATCGTATGTTTTATCATTATCATATTGAACATTATTTTTTGGTTGATTACCTTCATGAGTTCTATAAATAGGAGTAAAGACATTCATTTCTGACCAACGATTGAAAAGTTCAGCATCTCTTTTCATTGGATAAAGTGCAGTAATTGTTGTATATCCACCAATATCTGAATGAATAACTCCACATCCTGAACATGCAAGAGATATTGAAGCAGGAATAACTGAACCTAAACCATATTCATCGCTATAATCAACATGTTGATCGCCATTCCACATTGAATTTGTAAATTGGAAAGTATGTCCATAAGCAGCTCTTGAAAAATAGAAAATTTCATCTTCTTTTCCAAGTTCTTTTACTGCATCATAGTTACATTTTGCCCACATTGATGGCCATCTATTGTGAAGTTTTTCACTTGCGCCACCATAACAAACAGAATCAGTTGGTAAATATTCTCCAAAATCAGCCATCCATCCTGAAAGACCATATTCAATCATATTTTTCTTAATTATTTCTTTATACCATTCATAGGCTTTAGGATTTGTTAAATCAACAATCGCAGCATTAAATGTAGTAGATTTAATATGATATACACTTCCATCTTTATGACGGATTAAGAAACCTTTTTCTTTTGCTTCTTTATATTGAGGAGCATCTTCTTTAATAAAAGTATTTATATATCCTAAGAATCTAACTCCTTCAGAATTAAGTTTCTTGATTATTTCCTTTAAATTAGGATACAGTTCTTCATTCGCTTTCCAGTTCCAATAAACTTGATAACCAAAACTTGTCACAACATTGCCACACCAATCTTGGCACCAAATACCAGCTACTTTTAATCCTTTCTTTTTTGCTTCTTCATATTTTTTTAGTAAAACTTCACTTCCACCTTGAATTGCTAAGATTACACCATCATTAACCCATTCAGGAACTTTTGGTTGAGTACCTACAAGTTTTGATAAACTTTGAGCAACTTCTAAAACTGAATTTTCGCAAAGTAAAGAAATTGATTGAGGAACTTCTCTAAATTTAATGAATAATTCATCTTTTTTAAATGAAAGATAACCATAGGTATCTTCATGACAATAAAAGGCATAACCTTTTGATGAAATAAAGGATGGAGTAGAACAATAAGTTTGATGCTCTTTATATGGAGTTTTAAAATCAGGATTTGGTCCTTTAAATCTTTCTCTTAATTGTTTTTTAGCAATTTTTAAAACTTGTTGATGTTCACTAACCCAAACAGGAACATCTTTTCCTTTTAAATCAAGAGCAGCATATTGTTCTCCACATCCATAAATATGCTCATCTTCAAATGTTTTAAATCTTAAAGTAAATCTATTAAAACCATTATCTACATGAAAATGTAATTTAATAAATGGCTCAGTATCAACTATTATTTCTGCTTGAACTTGACCATCAGTGAAAATATATCTATTTTCATCTTTAAATGAGAAAGTTAATTTTCTTCGATCTCTTATATTATCCTTAGTTTTAAAAGATCCACGAGACATCTTATATCTTGCATTCCCTTTTGAAATTACAAGATAGGCTTCACCATTTGTTAATTGGTCTAAGAAGTACTTCTTCAACTCTTCTTTATTCATGATTTATCCTTTCTTTAATGAACGATTCATTAATTAATTAAGTGACTTAAAAAATTATAAAATTATTTGTTATAAAAGACAATATCTAAACATTAAATAATTGAATATTTCGTGTAAAAATCATTGATGACACTTACTATTATACATAAATTGATAGTTCTAAAATTACTTTATGAAATATCACCTTCTATGAAATTAATTATTTTCTAAATTGATCAATTATTAAATCTACAAATTCTATTTATGCAAGTTTTGCTTCTATAAATATTGATTTAGTGTATTAATACGCTTTTTTAATGTTTTTAGGTGCAAATCATCTATTTATGATCCAAATAAAAAAGCGCCGAAGCGCTTTTAATTATTTATCTTTATTAAAGAATCCACTGAAGAAACCTTTTTTCTTTTCTTCTTTCTCTTCAGTCTTTTCATCTTTATTAACTTTGAAAGTATCTTTGGTTAATGGGATGTTTTCAAAAGATTGAGTTGTTTCTTCTGGCTTTTTATATTCCTTTTTATAGTCTTTTTTAGGACCTTTATTATATGAAGGTTTTGAGTTTCTCATTGGTTTTTCATTACTGTTATCATCACCTTCGCCTTTTTCGCAAAATTCTCTATGAGATAATTTAACTTTACCATGATCATCAAAGGCAACAACTTTAACTTTTAATGTATCGCCAACTTTAACGACATCATGAGCATTTTGTACATATCCATTAGATAATTTCGAAACGTGACAAAGTCCATCTGTATCACCAAAAAGATTAACAAATGCACCATAATCTTCAACTCTTACAACTTTACCTTCAAAGATATCACCAATTTCAGCTTCACGAGTAATGTCTTCAATCATTCCTTTAGCTTTATTGATCATATCTCTCTTCATATGATAAATTGCAACATTTCCATCATCATCGATATCAATCTTGACGTTATCGCATTTTTCAATGATATCATTGATAACTTTTCCACCAGTTCCAATAACATCTTTAATCTTATCAACATCAATCTTTAAAGTGTCATATTTTGGAGCATATTCGCCAAGTTCTTTACGTGGTTCACTAATTGCGGCCATCATAACTTCTCTAATTTCAGTTCTTGCTTTATTTGCTTGAGCTAAAGCTTCTTGTAAGATTTCACGAGTGACACCTTTAATTTTGATATCCATTTGTAAAGCAGTAATACCTTTTTTGGTTCCACTAACTTTGAAATCCATATCACCGAAGTGATCTTCTAAACCTTGAATATCAGTTAAGATAGTATATGGATGATTTCCATCAAGTGGTCCACTAGTAATTAAACCCATAGCAATTCCACTAACAACATCTTTAATTGGTACACCAGCTGCCATTAAAGCCATACATGATGCGCAAATTGAAGCTTGTGAAGATGAACCATTACTTTCTAAAACTTCAGCAACACAACGGATAGTATATGGG
>CAVKEL010000140.1:4856-6266 GCA_963655445.1 Acutalibacteraceae bacterium
GGTATATGGGAATTCTTCTTTACTTGGAAGAATATAACTTAAACTTCTTTCACCTAAAGCACCATGACCAATTTCTCTTCTTCCTGGAGTACCAGTTCTACCAATTTCGCCAACTGAGAAAGGTGGGAAATTATAATGATGCATCCATCTCTTTTCACTAACTGGAGAAATATCTTCAATTAATTGTTCATCATCTTTACTACCTAAAGTAACAACTGATAAAACTTGTGTTTGTCCACGAGTGAATAATGCACTACCATGAACACGAGGAAGAACATCAACTCTTGCACTTAATGGACGAATTTCATCAACTTTTCTTCCATCTGGTCTAATCTTTTCTTCGGTAATTAATCTACGAACTTCTTTAGCAACCATGTTTTCTAAGATATCTTCAACCATAAGCATAGTATTGAAGTGTTCTTTTTCAGTTGCATATTCTCTTGCATCATAATCACTAATGATTTCATTTTTTAATGCATCGATTGCATCTTGTCTTTCAAGCTTATCGAAGATAGAAATTGCTTTAACCATCTTTTCGCCAATTCTATCGTAAATGTCTTTTTCAATTGTTGCATCTGGAGCATATAAAGCAATTTCTCTTTTTTCTTTTCCAACTTCAGCAATAATCTTTTCTTGGAATTCACAAAGGGTTTTTATTGCATCATGTCCAAACATTAAGGCATCAAGCATTTCTTCTTCACTTAATTCTTGAGCACCAGCTTCAACCATATTAATTGCTTCTTTTGTACCAGCAACAGCTAAATTTAAATCTGATTTTTCTCTTTCTTCGACTGTTGGATTAATAATTAATTTTCCATCAACTCTACCAACATAAACGCCAGCAATTGGCCCATCAAAAGGAATATCACTAATTCCAAGTGCTAATGAAGAACCAAACATAGCAGTCATTTCAGGAGTGCAATCTAAATCACAAGCTAAAACAGTGTTAATAATTTGAACTTCATTTCTAAATCCATCTGGGAACATAGGTCTAATTGGACGATCAATAAGTCTAGCAGTTAAAGTGCCATGCTCTCCAGGTCTTCCTTCTCTTCTTAAAAAACTTCCAGGGATTTTTCCTAAAGCATACATCTTTTCTTGATAATCAATTGTTAAAGGGAAGAAATCTCCTTCTTTTGGGTTGTCACTGCAACATGCAGTTGATAATACAGTTGTATCATTTAATTTAGTTAATACAGCTCCATCAGCTTGTTTACATAATTCACCAATCTCTACACAAATCTTTTTTCCGTAAAAGTCTAATTCAAAAATCTTTTTTTCCATTCTTTTAATCCTTACTTTATTATTTCAACGCATAAAATAATACTACTAATGTAGTAAGATTTCCACTTTTTAAATAAATTTAAAAAGAAGGTTATTAAAAAAGATTACTATACAAACCTTTTATAG
>CAVKEL010000141.1:0-3853 GCA_963655445.1 Acutalibacteraceae bacterium
CAAGCAGGTTATGTTAGAGTTGCAAAAGCCTATATGCTTTATAGACAAAAGCATACAACTTTACGTAATATGGCTTCCACTACTTTAGATTATAAGAAATTAGTTGATAATTACTTACATATCTCAGATTGGAGAGTTAAAGAGAACTCTACAGTTACATATAGTGTCGGTGGTTTAATTCTTTCAAATAGTGGCGCTATTACAGCTAATTATTGGTTAAGTCAAATTTATGATCAAGAAATTGGTGATGCTCATAAAAATGCTGATATTCATATTCATGATTTAAGCATGCTTACTGGATATTGTGCTGGCTGGAGTTTAAAACAACTTATTAAAGAAGGTTTAGGTGGCGTTCCAGGAAAGATTTCATCCACTCCTGCAAGTCACTTATCAACTTTGTGTAATCAAATGGTTAACTTCTTAGGAATTATGCAAAATGAATGGGCTGGTGCTCAAGCATTCTCAAGTTTTGATACCTATCTTGCACCATTTGTCAAAAAAGATAATTTATCATATAAAGAAGTTAAACAATGCATCCAATCATTTATATTTGGTGTTAACACTCCATCACGTTGGGGAACTCAAGCACCATTTACTAATATTACTCTTGATTGGGTTTGCCCAAACGATCTTGCAAATTTAAATGCAATTGTTGGTGGTGTTGAACAAAACTTCAAATATAAAGATTGTAAAAAAGAAATGGATATGGTTAATAAAGCCTTCATTGAATGTATGATTGAAGGCGATGCAAATGGTAGAGGTTTCCAATATCCAATCCCAACTTATTCAATCACTCGTGATTTTGATTGGTCAGAAACAGAAAATAACAAATTATTATTTGAAATGACAGCAAAATATGGAACTCCATACTTCTCAAATTATATTAATAGTGATATGGAACCAAGCGATGTTAGGAGTATGTGTTGCCGTTTAAGACTTGATTTACGTGAATTACGTAAAAAAGCAGGTGGATTCTTTGGAAGTGGCGAATCAACTGGTTCAATCGGTGTTGTTACAATTAACTTACCACGTATTGGTTATCTTGCTACTGATAAAGCTGATTTCTATGCTAGACTTGAAAAATTAATGGACATCAGTGCAAGAAGTTTAAAAATTAAACGTGATACTGTTACTGCTCTTTTAGAAGCTGGATTATATCCATATACCAAGAGATATTTAGGTTCATTTAATAATCACTTCTCCACTATCGGACTTGTTGGCATGAATGAATGTTGTTTAAATGCTCGTTGGATCAAGAATGATTTAACTCACAAGAATGCACAAGATTTCGCTGTTGAAGTCTTAAATTTCATGAGAAATAAATTAAGTGATTATCAAGAACAATATGGTGATTTATATAATCTTGAAGCAACTCCAGCTGAATCAACTGCATATCGTTTAGCAAAGCATGATAAAGAAAGATATCCAGATATTATTACAGCAAGTGGTAATGATAACGATAAGACTCCATATTATACAAATAGTAGTCACTTACCAGTTAGTTATACAGAAGATGTCTTCACCGCTTTAGATGTTCAAGATAAACTTCAAACTCTTTATACATCTGGAACTGTCTTCCATACTTTCCTTGGAGAAAAACTTCCATCATGGCAAGCATGTATGACTTTAGTTAGAAAGATTGCTGAAAATTATCACATCCCATATTTCACTATGTCACCAACTTATTCAATTTGTGAAGATCATGGTTATATTGCAGGTGAAGTTCATAAATGCCCAGTTTGTGGTAAAGAAACTGAAATTTATTCACGTATTACTGGTTACTATCGCCCAGTTAAAAATTGGAATGCGGGTAAAACTGAAGAATTTAAAGATAGAAAAGAATATACTCTTGAATCTTCAAATTTATTTGTAAAAGATGGAACTTCTTGTCATTTTGAAAATAGTTCAAAAAATGGTACTCATGAAGTAAAAGAAATTATTTTATTCTCAAGAAAAGATTGCCCAAATTGTAAAATGGCAAAAATGTTACTTGATAAGGCAGGCGTTCAATATAAAGTTATTGATGCTGAAGAAAATATTGATGAAACTATAAAATATGGCATTAAGAAAGCTCCAACTTTACTTGTACCAGATGGTGATAGTTATGATGTTTATGAAAATGCATCATTAATTAAAGGATATATCGAAGAATCTCATAAGGATAACTTATAGATTATGATAGATACAATTATTATTGGTGGCGGTCCTTCAGGAATGACCGCCGCTTTATATCTATTAAGAGCTGGAAAATCGGTTTTAATTTTAGAAAAAGAAAACTTTGGTGGGCAAATTGCTAATTCTCCAAGACTTGAAAATTATCCATCTATTAAAGCAATAAGTGGTTCAGAATTTGCTAGTAATTTATTTGATCAAATAATGGATTTAGGTGCAAAGTTTGAATTGGAAGATGCTAAAAAAATAACTAAGGATGGAGATAAATTCATTGTTGAAACAAATTATGGCACACATGAATCTAAATCAGTTATTCTTGCAACAGGCTGCGAACATCGCAAAATTGGTGTCGATAGAGAGGAAGAATTAACTGGAAAAGGTATTTCATATTGCGCAACTTGTGATGGTGCTTTCTTTAAAAATCAAGATGTTGTTGTTATAGGAGATGCAAACACTGCACTACAATATGCTATTAATTTAAGCAATTATTGTAAGACCGTTACAGTATGTACTTTATTTGGGAAATGGTTTGGAGAACAAACACTTGTCAAAACTCTTGAATCAAAACCAAATATTTATGTTGAACATTTCTTAAACTTAATTAAATTTGAAGGTGATAAAGAAATCGAAGGTCTTGTGTTTAAAAATACACAAACTAACGAAGAAAAAGAAATTAAATGCCAAGGTGTTTTCATTGCTATTGGTCAAATCCCATGCAACGAAAATTTTAAAGATCTTGTTGATTTAGATAAAGGTTTCATCGTTGTAGATCAAAATATGCAAACTAAAACTCCACTACTTTATGCTGTTGGTGATTGTCGTAAAAAAGATGTTAGACAAGTTGTAACTGCTATAAATGATGGGGCGATAGCTGCTGTAAATATTTCAAAAATATTAGGATAAATAACAATTTCTCCTTATTGAATATTGCCACTAACGTGGCATTTTTTTATTTCGTTAAATTATATTGAATTAATAAAAGTTATGGTTAAACCAAATATTTTTGCTTTTAATAGAGTTTTTATTTATGAGTAAGGAATACAAATGACATTAAAAGTTTCATATGCTTTCATATTTTTAAAAACATTAATAAAGTTTCACATAGTTTCATATACTTTCATATTTTTAAAAACATTAATAAAGTTTCACATACTTTCATATAGATTCATATAATTTCACATTGAAATTTGAAAATTTAAATTCTATAATTAAAGAAACAATAAGGAGGAAATCATATGTCTAAAAATCCATTTTCAATTTCTTTTGGTACAGAGCCATTAAATTATGTTGATAGAGTAAATGAAAAAATGGAAATAGTAGAAGATATAAGCGGCGACTTTCCTTCTAATCATGCAATAATTATTGTTGGCCCAAGAGGAAGTGGCAAAACTGTTTTTATGACATCAATTTGTAATGATTTATTAAAAGATGAAAAATGGTTAGTGGTTGATCCAGGTCCAAAAAATAATATTCTTGAGAATATTGCATCTGAAATTTATGAATCAAGCAAGAGTAAATTTCATTTTATTAAGGGAGAATTTAGTTTTTCATTTAAAGGAATAACTTTTTCACTTAAAGGCGACAAACCAGTTTCAACAGTTAATACACTACTTAAAAAAATGCTAGATGTATTAAAAAAGAAGAATATTACAGGTCGAGATATAACAACAGACCTAAAGGC